>NZ_JBEPEQ010000097.1:0-22247 GCF_040300925.1 Micromonospora sp. NPDC000207 | reverse complement strand
GCCGTCGACCGGGTCGAGGCCGACGGGGCCGTCGGGCCGGTCACCGCACCCGACCTGGTGCGGGCCGGTGCCGACCAACTCGTGCTCGGCAGCACGGTGCTTCCGGACCGGGTGCCCAACCGCGCCCGGTTCGCCGAGCTCAGACGTGCCCTCGCGAACGCCCTGCCCTGTCCGACCCCGCAAGGAGCCAGATCGTGAACACCCACCGCATCACCGTCGGCGGCCTGCACCGCGACCTTCCGATCGTGCCGGTCGGCCCGGAGATCGAGATCGCGTTCCTCAAGCTCTACGGTGACCTTCCCCTGGTGGAGGCCGCCGCCGACGAACTGGCGGCCCGCCTGGATCCGTCGGTCGAGGTCATCGTGGGCCCGGAGACGGGTGGCATCCTGCTGTCCCACAAGCTCGCCGAGAAGACCGGACGACCGTACGTGGTGGCCCGCAAGAAGATCCGACCCAACATGGTCGCGCCGCTGACCGTGCCGGTCCAGACGATCGGTACCGCCGCCGCGCAACAGCTCGTCCTCGGCGACGACGACGCCGCCACCGTCGGCGGTCGAGCCGTGGCGATCGTCGACGAGGTGGTCAGCAGCGGGGGCACCCTCGTGGCGCTCGGGGAGCTGATCCGTGCCGCCGGGGCCCGTGTCGTGCAGACCCTCGCGGTGGCGACGGAGGGGGAGCGGCGGCCGGAGGTGGTCTCCCTCTGCCACCTGCCGGTCTTCCCCCGCGTCGACGCCGTGGCGCGGCCGTGACGCCTGCGCGTTCCCGAGCCCGGATCGCGGCCCTGTGCTTCGTGCCGTTCCTGGTCGCCCTGGAGTATTCGATAGTCAACGTCACGCTCCCGGGGCTCGCGGCCGAGCTCGACGTCGGAGCCGCCGATCTCCAGTGGGTCCTGTCGGGTTACGCGGTGGCGCTCGGGGCTGGCCTGCTCGCCGGTGGCCGGTTGGCGGACTCCGTCGGGCTGCGCCGGGTCCTGTCGATCGGCCTGTGGGGCTTCGCCGTCACCTCGGTCGCGGCGGCGGTCGCGCCGACGTTCGGGGTGCTGGTGGTGTGCCGGGTCGGTCAGGGGCTGTCGGCGGCGGCGGCGATGCCCGCCGCGTTGGCGGCCGTCACGACCCTGTTCGAGGGGCGCACCAGGGTTCGGGCGTTGAGCTGGTGGGGGGCGGGTGCGTCCCTGGGGTTCGCGATGGGTGCCGTCCTCGGTGGGGTGTTGAGCGCGGCGGCCGGGTGGCGGGCGGTCTTCGTCGCCTGTACGGCTCTCGCGGTGGCCGCGGTGGTGCTGGTCGGGCGGGTGGTCCCGCGGATACCCCCGGCGGTGACCGAGCCCCCGGACTGGGTCGGTGCCGTGCAGATCGGGGTCGGTGCGGCGGCGTTCATCGTGGCCTGCACCGGTCTGGCGGAGGTCGGTACCCGACCCGGTGCGGTGCTGCTGTGGTTCGGTGTGGCCGCAGCGGTCGTCGTGACCGTACGGGTGCGCCGCCGCCGCGCCACGTTCACCCTCGTTCCAGTGGGTTTCCTCGGCCGTCGGCCGATCCTCGTCGCGAACCTGGTCGGTGCCGGGGCTGCGGCTGCCGGCGGCGGGATGGTCTACTTCGTCACCTCCTTCACCCAGTCGGCGTTGGGGTGGTCACCGGCGGCCTCCGGGCTCCTGCTGTTGCCGGACGCGGCAGCTGCGGCGGCCGGGGCGCAGACGGCCGGGGCGTTGACCGCGCGGTTCGGTGTCGCCCGCACCTTCTACCTGGGCATGACGGCGATCGCCGTGGGGATGTCCACCCTCGCGGTCACCCCGGTCGGCGACGGTGCTCTCGGGTGGCTGGTCGTGGGGACGTGCCTGGTCGGCTACGGGCTCGTCCTGGTCGGCGTCGTCGCCAGCATCCAGGCCAGCGGAGCACTCGGTGGTGGCGAGCACGGGCTCTCCGGGGGTCTGCTGGTCACCACCCAGCAGTTCGGCCTGGCCGTGGGGCTGGCCCTGTTGAGTCTCGCCGGTCAGAGTGTCGCCGGAGTGGGTGGCTACCGTGCGGCGTCGGCGGCCGGGGCCGTCCTGGCCGTCGGGGTCTGCGTCGTGCTCTTCGCGTTCGGTGGTCGGCGCGGGTCGACTGCGTCGGCCCGGTTCGTCGGGCCCGCCCGCCGTCCGGGTCCGGGAATGGTGACGTCAGCGACGGCGAAGCACTCCGATCGAACACTGGACGGCGCTTGAGTGTCGGGCGGGCCGGTCGTCGCGGAGGAGTTCGGCGATCTCGTCGGCGGTTGCCGAATTCAGGACGAGTTCTATCGTGTCGCATTCGCCCGGAGTCGATCCGGGGGAGCCTACCTTGATGAGTAGCGAGGCTTGGCCGTGCCGGTCGTGGGTTACCGTCAGTGATGCGTCGAGGAGTCCCGAAATTGCGGCCGACTCGATGTCTGATTCGTGGGTCTGTTGCACTGTGCTGCATCCTCTCTGGCGGTGGACCGCAGCCGTACGAACGTCGTTCACGTGCAGAAACTACGGCCACTCCCTCGATCTTGCATCGACATGGATCTATGAATTTTCTCACACTCACACGGTTGGTCGACCATTGCTCTGCCCGCTGGATCCTGCCTAGGATTCAGTCGCTCCCGATATCGGATCCTGGCTTCACGCGTGCATTGAGAACCATTTTTCCCGTACGCGCCCGAGTGCGGCACACACCATCCGAGGAAGGGTCGGAAAATGAGCACTGCTCCCCGGCTGTCGCAGCGAATCGACGCCCGCAACGACAAGTTCACCGTCACCACGAAGAAGCGCATCATGGACCAGCTCCCCGAGCTGGACATCGAATCCCTCGAGTGGCTGATCAAGGAGCACTACCAGTTCTCGTACGCCAACGTGGAGCTGCTGTCGCTCGCCCGGGACTGCACCGCCAAGCTGGCGGACAAGGGCGTCACCGTCGAACTCCAGCGCAACATCGACGAGGAGGACGGCCACGCCCCGATGTACCGGCAGGGCATGCGCAACATCGGCACCGACGTCGACGAGCGCGAGGAGTTCGCGCCCACCACCGCGTTCCTGACCACTGTGCGTGAACTGTCCGCACCGAACCCGTCCCGGGCACTCGGCACCCTCTACGCCACCGAGACCGCCGCGATCTTCGAGCACGAGACGTTCTTCGAGCTGTGCCGCGAGGTGTGCGAGCGTCGGGGCCACACCTACCAGGGCAGCCTGATCAAGAAGTTCCACGACATCCACCTCGACGAGGGCGTCGAGCAGGGGCACAAGGACGGCCTCGCGGAGTTCGTCGACGTCACCGCGGCGGCCCGGGCCCCCGGCGAGGGCGAGCAGATCGACCAGCACGACCTCGAACAGGGCGCGTACGCGGCGATCGACGCGATGCAGACCTGGTGGGACGCCCTGCTCGACCGCGCCCTCAAGCCCGTACCGCAGCGCTGACCACGCACCCCTCGGCGACCGGGCCGGCGGCGACACCGGGCCGGTCACCCCGGGGTGAAGGAACCGGCGGGCAGCACAGGACAGTCCAGGCGGAGGACCCGCCGACGCAGGGCGAGGAGCGACGTTGGACAGGCGCCTTCCGGCAGACCTCGAACTGGCGGTGGAGCAGATCAAGCGGTACGTGCCGATCATCGCGCCGTACTACGCCGATCCGACCCCCCTCGGTGAGTACTCCGCCGGCCTGCGCCACCGCCCCCGCCACCAGGTGCACGCCCACCGCCAGGAGCAGCTGGCGCGGGCCGCCCGCCGGGTCGCCACAGCGACGTTCGGTGCCGACGCGCCGGTCGTCGAGGCGGCCGACCTGACCGCCGTGAACATCGTCGACCACCACCAGCTGCTCAACCATCCGCTGCTGCTGGGCACCAACGTGATCGCCAACGCCGCCCGGCTGCTGCACGGGGACGTCACCCGCCCGATCGTCACCTTCTCCTGCAGCAACGTGCCCCCCAGCAACTACTACCTGCGCAACGGGTTCCAGTTCCGGGGGCGGCGGGTCGCGTACTTCTCCCACAGCGAGTACCGGGACGTCATCTACCACGCCCCCAGCCGTACCTTCGACTTCGTGTCACGGCTGCGCCGGGGCGGCCGGTTAGCCGAGTTCACCCCGGCGGACCGGGACTTCCTCGTGCACTACGAGGAGATCCTCAACAAGCTGGGGCCGGGGGACCGGGACCGCCACCGCGACCAGATCGCGATGGCGCTGCGCGCCACCTGGCCGATGCTCTTCCGGCAGCCCGTCCCGGAACTGCTGTACCTCAACGCCGAAGAGGTAACCCGCAACCTGCTGATCGAGCTGCTCGCCGGGGACAACCACATCGCCGCCGCGCTGCTGGACCCGGTGTTGCGCGACGACGTCCTCGACACCTTCCGGGGCGTCGTCGTGGCCTGGGACGAGGCGACGGGCACCGGAACACACTTCTTCTGGCGCCGTCACCCCGACCACCGCCAGCTGCTGCGGATGTACGTCGACGGCGACCGGTTGGTGCCCCACGACCCGCGCTTCGCCGAGTTGAGCGTCCCACTGCGACGGCAGGCCCTGGTGGACCACCTCCGTTGCGACGACCTGGTGCCGGCGGTGTCCCTGCAGGTCAGCATGTTCCTCTACACCGGGATCCGGCCCCTGGTCGGCCCGGGGTCGCTCGTCTACTTCCGCCGGTTCGCCCACGGCTGGGCCGGGCTGCTGAACCGGCACGGGCTCGACGAGGAGGCCGCCCTGGTGGCCGACGTCGACACCGGTGGCCTCATCGCCGGCACCCCGCTGTTCTTCGACAGAGCCGACGACGGGTTGCGCACCCTGTACGCCACCGACGTGCTCGGCAACGGCGGGGTGGACACCACGTACCTGCGAACCGTGCTGTCCGCGCCGCTGCGCGACGTGCTGACCGTCGGCGCCGGTGGCGTGTACGACCTGTTCGCGAACTCCTACATCCCACCCGACGAGCGGCTGGACGTCCGGGTCGGCTTCGACGATGCGGCAACAGCCGTACACCGCTGGATCTGAGAGGGAAAGACATGCCCGGCTACGCGGTCCTGACCAACGACCTACAGCGAGACCTGGTCGACAAGAACAGTCAACGCAAGGCGAACGTGGAGCGGATGACCCCGGCGTTCGTCAGGTTCCTGACCGAGATGCGGACGCTCGGCGTTCCGATCGTGCACCTGCAACTCGTCTACGACGAGGGCGACAAGAAGATCGAGCTGCACGAGGGGCGGATCCCGGTACTGCGGGGCACCCCCGGTGCCGAGATGCTCCCCGAGTTCGTGGAGCCCTCCGACGTGGTGATGGAGAAGAAGAAGGACAGCGGGTTCTTCCAGACCGAACTGGACTCGTTCCTGTCCTCCCGGGACCTCGACACCGTGATCATCACCGGGATGCAGGCCCAGGTCTGCATCCAGACCACCGCCGCCGACGCGCACTTCCGGGGTTACAACGTCATCGTCCCCTCCGACGGGGTGGTCTCCACCCGGGACGCCGACCGCGACCGCGCCCTGGAGTGGCTGGCCTCCTACTGCGCGGTGGTGCTGCCGATGCAGGAACTGTCCGACCGGATCAGGCAGGGCGATCCGATCGACTTCACGCCCGCCGCACTGCCCTGAGGAGACGGCATGTGGAAGAGCGTCCCGGCTGCGGCCGGTCTCTGGTCCGGGCTGACGGCCGCCGCCGACGAGGCACCGGACCTGGTGGTCCTCGGCGTGCCGTTCGAGGGCGGGGCGGGCGGGGCCGGGGGTGCGTCCCTGGGGCCGGACCGGGTCCGGGAACTGTCCCGACGTGGCAAACGCATCAGCCGGCACGGCGTCGACTTCTCGCACCTGCGTCTGCGCGACGCCGGGAACGTGGCGACCCAGCGGTTCGACCTGACCGCGACGATCGCCCACCTCCGTGACGTCTACCGGGAGGTGTTCGACACCGTCGACACCCCGGTGGTCAGCATCGGCGGGGACCACTCGTCGACGTACCCGATGGTGGGGGCGGCGGCGCGGGGCAGACGCCTGGGTCTGATCTGGTTCGACGCGCACCCCGACGTCCTGGACCACTACCAGGGGTCGCACCTGTCGCACGGGTCGCCGCTGCGTCGGCTGCTCGACGACGGCGCGGTCCGCCCCGAGGACGTGCTGCTGGTCGGCACCAGGGCCTACGACGAGGGCGAGCCCGAGTACCTGGCCAAGCTCGGCGTGACGGAGCTGCGGGCCGCCGAGGTGGGTGACGACCGCGTGGGGGCGCTGGACCGGTTCCGTCGGCTGGCGACCGACCTCGCCGAGCGGACCGACGGGCTCTACGTCTCGGTCGACATCGACGTCCTGGACGCCTCGGTGGTGCCGGGCACCGGCACGCCGGTGGCGGGCGGCCTCGACACCGCGGTGCTGTCGACCCTGCTGGAGCAGATCCCCGACCACGTCCTGGCGTACGACGTCATGGAGTTCGCGCCCGCGCACGACGTCGGCGGCATGACCGGGCACGCGGTCATGTCGATAGTCACCACCATGATCGCCCGCGTCGCCGCCGGGTCACGATGACCGGACGGGACGGTACCGCAGTGCAGACGCGTCGGGCGGGTGCGGGGACGCCGCAGCCGCCGGTGGACGACGCCTGGTCACCGGCCAACCCCGCCGGTGACCTGCGGGACGGTCGTCGCCGAGGAGCGGGCCCGCTTGGCCGGGCGTGACCTGCTCCTGCTCCGCAGGCTGCCCGACGGTCCGGCGGCCCGGACGTTCCTGGTGGCGGTCTTCATCGACGCCGCCGGGCGGGGGCTCTTCCTCGCCGGGTCGGCGCTGTTCTACACGCAGGTGATCGGTCTGACCACCGCCCAGGTGGGCACCGGGCTGTCCGTCGCCGCCCTGTGCGGGCTGCTCTGCGTCGTCCCGATCGGGCGGGTCGCCGACCGCATCGGTGCACCCCAGACCCTGATCGCGTTGCAGCTGTGGCGCGGACTCGGGTTCTTCGTCTACCCGTTCCTGACCGACTTCACCCAGTTCCTGCTGGTGGCGTGCTTCCTCGGCATGGTCGAGAACGCCGTCACCCCGATCCTGCAGTCCATCGCCGGGTCGATCGCCGGAGCCGGGACACCTGTCGGCACGATGGCGGCGGTGGCGGTGATCCGCAACGCCGCGTACTCACTGGCGGCGCTCGCCGCCACCCTGTCGATCACCCTGGCCGGTCCTGCGGCGTACACCGGGTTCGTCCTCGCCAACGCCACGGCGTTCGTGCTCACCGCCCTGCTCCTGCTGCGGGTACGCCACGGCCTGCCCCGGGTCGCCGCCACCGCCGACCCGGTGTCGGCGCTCGCCGCCCTACCCTGGCGGGACCTGCGGTTCCTGGGGCTCGCCCTGCTCAACGGCGTCCTGTTCCTGCACATGGTGATCCTGTCGGTGGCGTTGCCACTGTGGATCATCACCCGGACGTCGGCACCCGAGCCGATCGTCGGGGTCGTGCTGTTGGTCAACACGGTCCTCGCGGTGACCCTGCAGGTCCGGTTCAGCCGGGGCGGGGACGACCTCGGGCACGCCGGGCGGCTCCAGCGGCGTGCCGGTGTCGCCCTGGCCGTCTTCTGCGTCCTGGCCGCCGCCTCGGCCGGTTCACCGCCCGCCGTGGCCACGGCCGTGGTCCTGCTCGCCGCGGTGGCCCTGACCTTCGGGGAGCTGTGGCAGTCCGCCGGCGGGTGGGGTGTCTCGTTCCAGTTGGCCCCGGCCGACCGACGCAACTACTACCTGGGCCTCTACAACCTGGGGGCCAGCGGCATCGCCGTCCTCGGCCCGGGGCTGCTCACAGTGGCGGTGGTGGGCAGGGGACCGGTCGGTTGGCTGGTCCTCGGCGGTGTCTTCCTGGTCACCGGGTTCCTCGTGGCGGCGATCGCCGATCGGCCCGCACGTGAGGTGGCGGTGCGGTGAACGCCCGCAGGTGCCGATGCCCACGACACCGGCACGCGGCGACGACGCGGTCTCAGCCGGTACGGGCGCGGCGGGCCGCGAGTTCGGTCCGGTTGCGGACACCGAGCTTGCGGAAGATGTTGCCCAGGTGGAACTCGATCGTCTTGACCGAGACGAAGAGCCGACCCGCCGCCTCCCGGTTGCTCAGCCCGTCGGCGATCGCGGCCGCCACCCGCGTCTCGGCCCCGGTCAGCGCCGGTTCACCTGTCGAACACACCCACCTCGGGACCAGGTCGAGAGTCGGCTGCCGGTCGGCGGGCGCCGGTGCGACGGCAGTCGTCGCGGTGGTCCGGGAACCACCGAGCCGACGGAGGTCGTCGAGGACCAGGGCGAGGAGACCGGCGGCACCGGTCCGGGCGTACCCCGCGCACGCCCGCTCCAGCAGCCGGGCCGACTCACCACGGCGGCCGGCCAGCCCGTGGTGGACGCCGAGCAGCCAGGCCAGGCGGGCAGCCAGCAACTGCTCGACGGGGCGGGTCAACTCGTCCAGTGACGCCGCGAGCGTCGCGCTGGTTGCGGGGGAGTCCAGGTCGAGGATCCACGCCCGCCACGCCGGCAACACCGTCCCGCCCGGCCACCCGCGAGGCGGGTCGTCGACGCCCGCGAGGAGCCCGGCGGCCACCTCCGGCCGACCGGCCTGGGCGTGGTGGGTGGCCAACTCCCAGCGGTGCTCGTGCTGGAGCCCGGCGGTGACACCGGTGTCCGTGGCGACCACCAGTTCGAGCAGCCCCGCCCACGCGTCCAGGTCACCCCGGGCGAACGCCAGCATGGCAGTGCACTCGGGAAGGTGGTGGGCCACCCAGGCCGACCCGACCCGGGCGGCCAACTCCCGGGCCTGGTCGAGGTTGGCCGCCGCCGACTCCAGGTCACCGCGCAGCGCGTCGCACTTGGCCAGCCACGAGGTCGCCTCGGCCTGCACGTCGAGGCTGTCGCAGAGCGCGGCGAGCCGCGCCGCCTCCCGCAGCTCGGCCTGCCCCCGGACCAGGTTCCCGGCCCACGCGTCGCCGACCCCGATCAACGCCAGCAGTCGGGCCCGGTCCACCTGGTCGAGGACGAGGGTGTCGACGAGCGGGGCGAAGCGGCGGGCCTGTTCGGGGCGCATCAACGTCATCACCGCCGTCAGGGCGCACTCCACCAGCACCGGATCGGCACCGAAGTCGTTCTCGTCGAAGATCCGTACCGCCCGGTCGAGGTGGTCCGGGCCGTCGGGTCGCCGGGCGCGGGTGGCCGCCGTCCCGGCGAGGGTGCGGTAGATGAGTTCCGTGGCAGCCGTACCGCTACGGTCGCGTACCCGCTGCGCGCGGGAGACCAGCGTGAGCAGGTGGTGGCTGTCGGCCGTACGCGACAGTGCGACGAACGCCTGGAACAGCAGACGTGCGGCCTGCTCCGGGTCGGCCCCGTCGGCCGCCGACAGCAGCCGTTCGGCCGCGATCTCGGTAGACACGCCGCGAGCGTAGAACCGGGGTCCAACCCTGGGGAAAACCCTGGTGTCAGGGGAGTCTGCGGCGGCTCACACTGCTGTGCACCCGGCCGGTCGGCCGGCGTCTTGGAGAGGCAGAGCCATGAAGCGCAAGACCGTGAAGATCGACGTCATCCCCGCCGACGGGGTGGAGCTGGCCGACGACCAGCTCGCCGGGATGCTCGGCGGCCTCCCCCGCAACGGTGCGGGCTCGTCGAAGACCATCGACGACATCCCCGGCGGGGGACGCCCGGACACCGACACCGACTTCTGATCACCGCCGTCGACGGCCCGGGCACCCGGCGTGGCCAGGCCGTCGACGGTGACCCGTCCGGAGCCCACATGATCCTCATCCTGACCTCCCCCGACGACGTGCACGCCGACGCGGCCGAGGCCGAGTTGGGTCGGCGCGGTGCCACCTGGGTCCGTTTCGACCCGGCCGACGTGCCGTCCCGGGCCTCCCTGACCGTCTGCGTGGACGACGGGCGGGTGACCCGCACCCTCGTCCGGCACGCGGATCCGGACACCGGCAGCCCCCGCGTCGTCGACCTCGACGCGGTCACCGCCGTCTGGTTCCGCCGCCCCGGCACCCCGGTCGCCCCGGCGCACCTCGACGACCCGTACGCCACCTTCGTGGTCGAGGAGTCCCGCCAGTTCGTCGGCGACGTCTGGGAGACCCTTGACGTGCCGGCCCTGCCGGCCCCCCGACCGGTGGTCCTGCGGGCGCAGCAGAAGGTTCGCCAGCTCCAGCTCGCGGTGCGCCTCGGCTTCGACGTACCGGCGACGGTGGTGGGCAACGACCCCGACGCGGTGCTCGACCTGTTCGGCCGGACCGGCGGGACGCTGATCACCAAACAGGTGGGCCTGTCGGCCGTCGGCGACGAGTTGATGCGGTACACGGAGCCGGTCAGCCACCGGGACCTCGTCCACGTCGACGGGGTGCGGCACTGCCCGTTCATTGCGCAGGCCCGGGTGCCCAAGCGGGTCGAGCTGCGGGTCACAGTCGTCGGCGACCGGGTGTTCACAGCTGCCGTCGACTCGCAGCGCTCCAACCACGCCCGCCACGACTGGCGTCGCCAGGACGAGCGGAACACGCCGTGGAGCACGTACGACCTGCCCGAGGAGGTCGCGGCGCGGTGCGTGGCGCTGACCCGACTGCTCGGCCTGCGCTACGGCGCCCTGGACATGATCGTCACCCCCGACGACAGGTACGTCTACATCGAGATCAACCCCAGCGGCCAGTACCTGTGGGTGGAGGAGGAGACCGGGCTGCCCATCACCGCCGCCGTGGTCGATCTGCTCACCGAGGCCGCCGCCACCCCCGGAGCCGCCTCGTGACCACAGTGGACCCGACCCTGCTCGACGAGGCCCTCGCCCTGGTCCGGGAGCTGACAGTGGCGCGGGCCACGCTCCCGGACGCCCGGGAACGGCTGGCGTCCCTGCGCGGACGGTGGCCGCAGGCCGACCCGGCGATCGTCAGGGACGAGGAGAGCAGCGACGGGTCGGTCTCGTTCGACCTGCTGCTACGGGAGCCCGGCGGCACCGTCTCCGTCGCGTACAGTCCGGCACCGTCGCTGCCGTGGCCCCTGCGGGGGGCGATCCGGCACTCCGACCACCACCTCGCCCGGGTCGGGCCCCGGACGATGCGGGTGGGGGAGGCCCTGACCGCCCTGGACTTCCTCTGGTACGACCACGACGTGCTGGTCCGGCTGGTCGACACCGGCCTGATCGCCGCCGAGTTGGAGCTGCACCCGGTCGAGGTCGGCGAGGAGGAACTCCAGGCGGCGGCGGACGCCTACCGTCGGGCGAAGGGCCTGCTCGACCCGGCGTCGACGGCCCGGTGGCTCGCGGAGCGGGGCCTGTCCACCGAGGACTTCACCGACCTGGTCGCCCACACCGTGGCGGTGCGACGGCTCCGCGACCGGGTGGTCGGCGACCGGGTGCCGGAGTGGTTCACCCGGCACCGGGCCACGTTCGACACCCTCGTCGTCGCCTGGATCGCCGACGCGGAGGTCCCCTCGGACGGTACGGCGGCACTCGCGGCGGTGGCTGCTGCCGTCCGTGCGGGTCGGACGGCAGGGGTGTTCCGGACGGTCGCCGCAGCGGCGGCACCCGAGGTGCGTGACGCCACCGGGCCGGTGGCGACAGTGGTCCACGGGACGCCGGTGACGGCGGTGGTGGCGGCGCGGGAACCGGCCGAACTTGACGAGACCACCAGGCCGCTCGTCGAACGGGCCGTCTTCGACGCCTGGTTGGCCCGGCGGCGGGCGGAGACGGACGTGGAGTGGTTCTGGTTGCCCCGGGACCGGACGGCAGCCCTGCGGTGATCGGTCGGCGGCGGGTGCCGGTGGTGCTCCAGGTCGCCGCCACCGACTGCGGGCCCAGCGCCCTGGCCATGCTGCTGGCCGCGTCGGGTCGTCCGGTTCCCGCAGCCCACCTGCGAGCCCACCTCGACGTCGGCCGCGACGGGTTGAGCCTGCGGGACCTGCGCGACGCCGCGCAGGAGTTCGGGCTGCGCTGCCGGGCGATCGCGCTGCCCGCGCTGCGCCACGACGCGACCCGGCTGCGGGAGTTGGCGATGCCGTTGGTGGCGCACTGGAACGGCGACCACTACGTGGTGGTCGAACGGGTCGGCCGACGCGGGATCGACGTCGTCGACCCGGCGGTCGGCCGACGGCGGCTCTCCGCCGCCCAGTTCTCGGCCGGGTCGACAGGGGTGGTGCTGTTGGCCGAGCCCGCCGGTGCGCCGCCGCCGACCGGCCCGGCTCCCGCGCCGGTGCGGACCCTGCTCGTACCGGTGCTGCGCGGCAACGCCCGGCTGCTCACGGTGTTGGCGGCAGCGTCCGTGCTGATCACGGTGGCGGGGCTGGCCGTGCCGTGGGCGACGGCCGCCATCATCGACGGCGTCGCGCCCCCGCCGGCGGTCTGGCCGGCCGCCGTCGTCGGGCTGGCGGTGGTGACCGGGGCGCTGTCGTTGGCGCGGGCGCTGGCAGTGACGGCCCTGCAACGCCGGATCGGCACCCGGTTGGCAGTCGACGCGGTGACCCGGCTCTTCGCCGTGGTCTACCGGTACTTCGACAGGCGGTCGGCGGGGGACCTGGTCGACCGGGTCCGGGCGGCCGGCGCGGTACGGGACCTGTTGGCGTCGTCGCTGGTGGCCACGGCGCTCGACACGGTCCTGGTGCTGGGCTACCTGACAGTGGTCGCCGTGCTGGTTCCGGTGCTGGGACTGACCGCCGCCGGGGTCATCCTGGCGCAGGTCGTGACGGCGCTCTGGATCGGCAGCCGCTCCGGTGCCCTCCAGCGGGAGGAGTTGCTCGCCTCGGGTGAGGAGTCGGCCCGGCTGGCCGACGCCCTGCAGGGCATGGCGGCGATCCGGGTCGCCGGGGCGCAGGTGCGGGTGCTGCACCGGTGGCGGGAGTCGTTCGACCGCGGCATGTCCGCGTCGTACCGGCTCGCCCGTCTCTCGGCGGTCTCGGACGCCCTCCTCGCCGCCTGGTCGGTCGCCAGCCCGGTGCTGATGTTGCTGGTGGCGGCCGGGCAGGCCGATTCGCCGGGCCGGGCGGCCGGTCTCGCCGCCCTCGCTGTCGCCGCTGTCACCCCGGCGGTGGCGCTGGCCCAGCGGTTGCCGTCGTTCACGTTGCTGGCACCGACGGTGGACCGGTTGTCGGACATCGCGCAGGCCCCTGTCGAGCAGGCCCTGCCGGGGCGGCCGGTGGCCGCGCTGAGCGGACTGGTCACCCTGACCGGGGTCGGTTTCCGCTACGACCGTCGTTCCCCCTGGGCGTTGCGTCAGGTGACAGCGGTGTTGCGGCCCGGTACGAAGGTGGCGGTGGTCGGCGGTTCGGGCAGCGGCAAGAGCACCCTCGTCGGGTTGTTGACCGGGCTGTACGCGCCGACGGAGGGGCGCATCCACGTCGACGGGGTGGACCTGGCCGGGGTGGACCTGTCCTCGCTGCGTCGGCAGATCGGCGTCGTGTTGCAGGAGACCTACGTGGGGGCGGGCACCCTCCGGGAGGCACTGACCCTGTCCTGCCCCGACGCCGACGAGACCTCGATAGCGCGGGCGCTGCACCTGGCCGCGCTGACCGAGGACGTGGCGGCGATGCCGATGGGGTTGCAGACCCGGCTCGGGGACGGCGGGGCGGGGTTGTCAGGTGGGCAGCGTCAGCGGGTCGCCCTGGCCCGGGCGCTGCTGGCCGATCCGGCGCTGCTCATCCTGGACGAGGCGACGAGCGCGTTGGATCCGGTGACCGAGGCGAGGGTCGAGGCCGGTCTGCGGGCCCTTCCGATGACCCGGTTGGTGGTCGCGCACCGGCTCTCCACCGTCGTCGACGCCGACCTGGTCCTGGTCCTCGACGGCGGTCGGTTGGTGGAGTGGGGGCCGCCGGCGGCGCTGCTGGGGGCGGGGGGTCCGTTCGCCCGGTTGGCCGGGGCCGGGGGCGACGTCCGGCCTACCGCCCGCGCCTGACCCGGTAGCCGACCGGTTGGGCGGATCGTCCCGGTCTCCGGGGCGGGTCCGGTGGGGGACGACACGACGGGCTCGACCGCAAAACTAGATTGATTCCAGAACAGTGGACTATGTTCGGAGGATGACGTCCGACTTCGAGACCCAGTTGCGGTCGGTCTCGTTGCGCGTGACCCGGCCTCGGTTGGCGGTGCTCGCGGCGCTGCGTGACCACCCGCACGTGGACACCGACACGGTGATCGCGCTGGTCCGGGCCGACCAGCCCACCGTCTCCCACCAGGCGGTCTACGACGTACTGCGCGCCCTGACCGACGCCGGCCTGGTGCGGCGCATCCAACCGGCCGGCGCGACCGCCCGGTACGAGTCCCGGGTGGGGGACAACCACCACCACGTCGTGTGCCGCTCCTGCGGCACGATCGCCGACGTCGACTGCGCCCTCGGCAGCGCTCCCTGTCTCACCGCCTCCGACGACCACGGGTTCGTCGTCGACGAGGCGGAGGTCGTCTACTGGGGCACCTGCCCCGACTGTGCGACGACCCCACGCACCTCCCAGTGATCCCGTCAGCCCGGAAGGAAGTAGATGAGCACCCAGGACAACGCCCCCTCCAGCGCCCAGGGCGTGGACGAGAAGGCAGCGGCCGGCTGTCCGGTCGCGCACGACTCCGTAACCTCGCACGGCAGTGAGAGTGAGAACCCGGCGATCGACTCGCCCACCCCGAGTACCGGTGGTCGTCCGCGTACCAACCGGGACTGGTGGCCCAACCAGATCGACCTCTCCGTGTTGCACGCCCACTCCTCGAAGGGCAACCCGCTCGGGCCGGACTTCAGCTACGCCAAGGAGTTCGCCAAGCTCGACGTCGATGCCCTCAAGCAGGACATCGTCAAGGTCCTCACCACCTCGCAGGACTGGTGGCCGGCCGACTTCGGCCACTACGGCGGCCTGATGATCCGGATGAGCTGGCACGCCGCCGGGACGTACCGCATCGAGGACGGCCGCGGTGGCGCCGGTGACGGCGGTCAGCGCTTCGCCCCGCTCAACAGCTGGCCGGACAACGCCAACCTGGACAAGGCCCGCCGACTGCTCTGGCCGGTCAAGCAGAAGTACGGCCAGCAGATCTCCTGGGCCGACCTGCTGGTCCTCGCCGGTAACGTCGCCCTGGAGTCGATGGGGTTCAAGACCTTCGGGTTCGGTTTCGGCCGGGAGGACGTCTGGGAGCCCGAGGAGATCTTCTGGGGCCCGGAGGACGCCTGGCTCGGTGACGAGCGGTACGTCTCCGAGAAGGAGGTGTCCCCCGGCGTCGGAGCGACCGAGATGGGGCTGATCTACGTCAACCCGGAGGGGCCGCGCGGCAACGCCGACCCGCTCGCGGCGGCGCACTTCATCCGGGAGACCTTCGCCCGGATGGCGATGAACGACGAGGAGACCGTCGCCCTCATCGCTGGTGGTCACACCTTCGGCAAGACCCACGGCGCCGGCGTCGCCGACGACCACGTGGGCCCCGAGCCGGAGGCCGCCCCGCTGGAGTCGCAGGGTCTGGGCTGGCTCAGCACCCACGGCACCGGCAAGGGCGGGGACACCATCACCAGCGGTCTGGAGGTGACCTGGACCGACCGCCCCACCGAGTGGAGCAACAGGTTCTTCGAGATCCTCTTCGGCTACGAGTGGGAGCTCACCACCAGCCCCGGCGGCGCGAAGCAGTGGGTCGCCAAGGACGCCGAGGCGATCATCCCGGACGCCCACGACCCGTCCAAGAAGCACAAGCCGACGATGCTCACCACCGACCTGTCGTTGCGCGTCGACCCGGAGTACGAGAAGATCTCCCGCCGGTTCCTGGAGAACCCCGACGAGTTCGCGCTGGCCTTCGCCAAGGCCTGGTACAAGCTCCTGCACCGTGACATGGGCCCGGTCAGCCGGTTCCTCGGGCCGTGGGTGCCGGAACCCCAGCTGTGGCAGGACCCGGTGCCCGCCGTCGACCACGAGCTCGTCGGTGACGGCGACGTCGCCGCTCTCAAGGCGAAGGTCCTGGAGTCGGGTCTGACCACCGCCCAGCTGGTCTCCACCGCCTGGGCCTCGGCTGCCAGCTTCCGCTCCACCGACAAGCGCGGCGGCGCCGACGGCGCGCGGATCCGCCTGGAGCCGCAGCGCAGCTGGGAGGTCAACCAGCCCGAGCAGCTCGCGGCGGTCCTGGAGACCCTCGAAGGTGTCCGTCGGGAGTTCAACGAGGCCGGCGGGGCGAAGATCTCCCTGGCCGACCTCATCGTCCTGGCCGGGTCGGCGGCGGTGGAGAAGGCGGCCCGCGACGCCGGGGTCGAGGTGACTGTGCCGTTCCGGCCCGGGCGCACCGACGCCGCCCAGGAGCAGACCGACGTCGAGTCGTTCCGGGTCCTCGAACCCCGGGCCGACGGGTTCCGCAACTACCTGCGCCCCGGTGAGAAGACCCAGCCGGAGGTGCTGCTCCTGGACCGGGCGTACATGCTCGACCTGACCGCGCCGGAGATGACGGTCCTCGTCGGCGGCCTGCGGGCGCTCGGCAACAACGTCGGCGGTACGCCGCACGGTGTCCTCACCGACCGCCCCGGGGTGCTCACCAACGACTTCTTCGTCAACCTGCTCTCCCCGGGCACCCGGTGGAAGGCGTCGGAGTCCGACGAGCACGTGTTCGAGATCCGGGACCTGGCCACCGACGAGGTGAAGTGGACCGCCTCCGCGGTGGACCTCGTCTTCGGCTCCAACTCCCAGCTGCGGGCCCTCTCCGAGGTGTACGCCGGCCGGGACGCGGGTGACAAGTTCGTCGCCGACTTCGTGGCGGCCTGGACCAAGGTCATGGAGCTCGACCGGTTCGACCTCGCCTGATCCCGACGTCCACCACGAGCCCCGGTCGATCCCGTCGAGGGATCGGCCGGGGCTCGCCCCCGTTCAGTGGGCGCTCCTCACCGCTGTGGCCCCCAGCCGCCCGCCGCCGCGACCCGCACCACGTACTCCTCGAAGGACCGGGGTGCACGAGCCGTGACGGCTGCGACGTCGTCCGTCGGGTCGGCGATCACCCCGCGTTCCATCACCACGAACATGTCGGCGAGTTGACGGGCGTCTTCCTTCTCCCAGCCCTGCCCGACCAGCTCGGCGGCGTACGCGGCGGGGGAGACCTGCCGGTACGAGACGGGCCGCCCGGCCGCCCGGGAGATCAGCTCGACGGCCTCGGCGAAGGTCAGGGCGCGCGGCCCGGTCAGCTCGTAGATCCGCCCGGCGTGTCCGTCGGGTTCGGTGAGCACCCTCGCCGCGACGTCGGCGACGTCCTCCACGTCGACGAACGGCTCGGGCACCGCCCCGGCCGGGAGTGCCAGCTCTCCGGCGACCAGTGGGCCGTGGAAGAGGTCCTCGTCGAAGTTCTGGGCGAAGTTCGCCCCCCGCAGCACTGTCCACTCCGATGCCGAACCGCGTACGGCGTCCTCGGCCGACCGCATGTCCGCCCCGAACGTGCCGTCGCCCCAGGAGTCGGCCCCCCGCCCGGAGAGCAGGACCAGACGCCGTACGCCGGCCGCCTCGGCCCGCGCCACGAACTCGTGCACCGGGCCGGGCACCGGTGGGGGCACCACGTACACGGCGGTGACGCCCCGCAGGACGGCGTCCCAACCGTCGGGGTGCGACCAGTCGAAGCGGGTCGGGCTGGACCGGGAGGCGGTCCGTACCGCCCCGCCGTGGAGTCGTAGCCGGGCGGCGACCCGCCGACCGGTCTTGCCCGTGGCACCGAGGACCAGGGTGGTGTCGTTGTTCATGACTTCCATTCGACGCCAGGGCCAGTGGACGCAGCCATGGGTGAGAAGCCGGACTGCATGGGTCGTCGTCTACCGTCGGGTCGATGGACGCATTCGGTGACCTGTTCCGGGGGATGCGGGCCCGGGGTTCGTTGTTCGGCAACTCGACGCTCTCTCCGCCCTGGGCCCTGCACTTCGTCGACGGCGCACCCCTGACGTTGTGCACCGTCCTCGGCGGGTCGGGCTGGATCGTGCCGGAGCACCGGCCGCCCGAACGGCTCCGCGCGGGGGAGACGGTCGTCGTGCGGGGTCCGGCCCCGTTCACCTTCGTCGACGAGGTCGGCACCCGGGCCGTGCCGGTTCCGTGCGGCGAGCACTGCGCGACCCCCGATCAGGGTGGAACCCGGCACCGGATCGGGTGGAACCGCAACTGCGGTGGCTCCGATGACGCCGATGGGGGTGACGCCGATGGCTCCGATGACGTCGACGGCTCCGGTGACGGCACGACGACGTTGATCGTCGGGGCGTACCCGGTGCGCGGTGAGGTGAACCGGAGGCTGCTGGAGGCGCTGCCCGTGGTGCTGCGCGCGGCACCCGGGGGTGGGGCCGACGCGATCCTGGGGCACCTCGCCACCGAGGTCGCCACCGACACCCCGGGCCAGCAGGTGGTCCTGGACCGACTGCTGGACTGGATGCTGGTCTGTGCGGTGCGGGAGTACTTCGACAGGCCCGGCGGTACGCCGCCGCCCTGGTACGCCGCGCAGCGGGATCCGGTGGTCGGTGAGGCGCTGCGTCTGCTGCACGCCGAACCGTCGGCACCCTGGACTGTCTCCTCGATCGCCGGCCGGACGGGGGTGTCGCGTTCCACCCTGGCGAAGCGCTTCGTCGACCTGGTCGGCGAACCACCGCTTACCTACCTGACCCGCTGGCGCATGACGCTCGCGGCGGACCTGCTGGTCGAGCGGGACACGGCGACGGTCGCCGCTGTCGCCCACGCCGTCGGCTACTCGGACCCGTTCGCCTTCAGCGCGGCGTTCAAACGGATCCGAGGTGTCAGCCCGAGCGGCCACCGACGCGGCGTTACGCCCGTTCCCGCCCGTCCACTGCGGACCTGACCGGCCGGGTCAGGCGCGCAGCCCACGGAGCAGGATCGCCAGGTACCTGTCGTCGGTGGCGTCGCCGCTGACTGTGACGGCGTGTTGCAGCCCGCAGACCAGCGCCCGGAGGTCGTCGACGGTGATGTCCGGGCGGATCTCCCCGGCGGCGCGGGCTCGCTCCAGCAGCCTGTCGACGGCGGCGGCCAACGCCTGCCCGAGGTCCCTGGTCTCCTGACGGGCGGCGTCGGGTTCGGCGAGGACGGCGGCGAGCGCCGGGTCGCAGCGTTGGTGTTCCAGCGCCGCCCGGAGCAGCCGGGCCACCTCGGCGGCGACGTCCGGCCCGGCGGCTGCCTGTTCGGCCTCGGCGACCAGAAGGGTGTACCGCTCGGCGGCCAGCGCCTCCAGCAGCGCCTGCCGGGTGGGGAAGTGTCGGTAGACGGTTCCGACGCCGACTCCGGCGGCCTTGGCGACGGCGTTCATCGGCAGTTCGAGGTCGCCGTCGGCGACCCGTTTCCGGGCGGCCTGGAGCATCCGGGCGCGTACCCGGGCCGAGTCGGCGCGCAGGGGTTCGGTGTCTGTCGACGGCGTGGTGCCCACGCCAGGAGGATAGTCCATCCGAACCGAGCGGATAGATGATCCGCTGGCGTGCTACCGTCGTGTTGGGGCGGATAGGTTATCCGATCCGGTCGACCGGAGGTGCCGCATGGCTGTTACCTGGACACTCGACGACATGCCCGACCAGACCGGCCGTACGGTGGTGGTCACCGGCGCGAGCAGCGGCCTCGGCCTGGTCGCTGCCGAACGACTGGCCGCCCGGGGCGCGACAGTGATCATGGCGGTCCGGGACCCGGCTAAGGGCGAGCGCGCCCGCGCCGGCCTCACCGGCGACCTGGTGGTACGCCGACTCGACCTGGCCGACCTCGACACCGTCGGCGAGTTCGCCGCCGACCTGCGTGCCGAGGGCCGCCGGATCGACGTCCTGCTCAACAACGCCGGAGTCAGCGCCGACACCGACGAGCCCTCCGCCCAGGGGTTCGAGCGGGTCCTCGCCACCAACCACCTGGGTCACTTCGCCCTGACCGGACTGCTCCTGGACCTCTTCCGGCCCGACCGGGACCCGAGGGTCGTCACCGTCGGCTCCGGCTTGTACCGGCTGCTGCGCAGCGGACCCGATCCGGACGACCTGGTCGGCGGCCGGGTCGAGGCCCGGGGTGTCCGGTACATCCGGTCCAAGCAGGCCAACGTCCTGTTCGGCGCCGAACTGGACCGTCGGCTCCGCCGGACCGCGAGCCCGGTCCGCAGCTTCCTGGCCCACCCCGGAATGGCGCGGACACCCATGCAGGCGAACGCCAGGGGCGCGGCCGAGTGGGCGGTCACCAGGACGGGCGGACTCCTCCTGGCCCGGAGTCCGCTGCGCGGCACCATCCCGTTGCTCTACGCCGCCACCGCCCCCACCGCCGAGACGGGTGTCTTTCTCGGCCCCTCCCTGCGCAAGTGGGACAGCCGGGTGCACGCCCGCCCGTTCGTCGCCCCGGGTGACGACCAGGCCCTCGCCGCGCGGCTCTGGCAGGTCTCCGAGGCGGCAACGGGGGTGCGTTTCCTCAGCGACACGCCGGTCGGGTCCGCCTCCGACAGTCGCTGACCGCGAGCGCCCCGGCCGCCCTGCTCCACGGCGGCCGGGGCGTCGTCGTCACCGCTGCCGGTGCCGCCGGACGAAGTCACCGGTGGCCTGCCCGAGCTGGGTGAGTCCGGGCTCCTCGACCGGCAGGTGCCCGGCCCGGTCCAGGATCACCAGCCGGGTGTCGGCAGCGATCCGTTCGAAGAAGGGCAGACCGAACTCCGGCGGGGTCCAGCGGTCGGCTCCGGGATGGTAGGGCGCGAGCATGCGACCGTACCCGCCCGCCCCGTGCAACAGGACGAGGGTGGGATCACCACCGTGGTGACCGGGTACCTGCACGCCGCCCCCCGTCGACGTGCGGTGACCGACCCCCGGTCCGGCCCACCGACCCTTCATCACCATCGTGAGGCGACTGCCTACAATGGGTGACTGTGCAGACCTCCACCGGCACTCCACGCCCCATCACCCGGTACGGCGCACCGGTCCTCCACCACCGGTGCGCCGAGGTGACAGTCTTCGACGACGACCTCGCCCGGCTCGTCGCCGACATGTACGCCAGCATGTACGCCGCCCGAGGGGTGGGCCTGGCCGCCAACCAGATCGGGGTGGGCGCCCGGATCTTCGTGGTGGACTGCGCCGACGCGACGGGGACGCACACGGTGGCGGCGGTGGTCAACCCGGTGCTGCACCTGCCCGAGGCACGGGAACTCGTCGCCGACGAGGAGGGGTGCCTGTCAGTGCCCGGTCAGCACGCCGAGATGACCAGGTCGGCCACCGCCGCCGTGACCGGTTTCGACCTGCGGGGAGAGCCGATCCGGCTGGAGGGCAGCGGCACCCTGGCCCGCTGCTTCCAGCACGAGGTCGACCACCTCGACGGCCTGGTCTACGTCGACAGGCTCCCGGCCAAACAGCGCAAACGCATCCTCACCGCCAGCGCCGAACACCCCGGCGTCGGGGCGGGCGTGCCCGACCAGGGCTGAGCGGGGCGCTGCCGTACCCGATCGTGGCGGGTGCGGGCCGACGGGGTGCTCGGCGGCGGGTCGCAGGCCGCCGCCGAGGGGCGGGTCGGTGACCGGTAGACCGATCGGACGGTTTCACCACGCGGACGACGGGTAGACGGCCGCTCCGGCCCGACACCCCGGTCACATCGCCGGTACCGGGCTGCGAGGCGTACCGACGACAGGAGTGGTGACGGTGCCCGCATCACCCACGACGACCAGGGCCTCCTGACGTGTGCGGCATCAGCGGTGAGGCAAGGTTCGACGGCAGTCCGCCGGACGCCGACGCGGTGCTGCGGATGAACGAGGCGTTGCGCTCGCGCGGCCCGGACGGCGAGGGGACGTGGGACGGCGGGTGGGTGGCCCTCGGGCACCGCCGGTTGACGGTGATCGACCTGTCCGACGCGGGCGGCCAGCCGATGGTCCGCGAGGACATGGGACTCGCGCTGGTCTTCAACGGCTGCATCTACAACTATCCGCAGCTGCGCGAGCAGCTGCGCGCCGCCGGACACACCTTCCACTCCACCAGTGACACCGAGGTGATCCTGGTGGCGTACGCCGAGTGGGGTGAGGACTTCGTCGACCACCTGGTCGGGATGTTCGCCGTCGGCCTGGTCGACCGGACCCGGCGCCGGCTGGTCCTGGCCCGCGACCGGCTGGGCATCAAGCCCCTCTACCTCGCCGAGAGGTCCGGACGGCTGCGGTTCGCCTCGACCCTGCCGGCCCTGCTGGCCGCCGGGGACGTCGACACCTCGGTCGACCCGGTGGCGTTGCACCACTACCTGTCGTGGCACTCGATAGTGCCGGCACCCCGGACCATCCTGCGGGGGGTGCGGAAGCTGCCGCCGGCCACCGTCCGGGTCGTCGAGGCCGACGGCCGCAGCCGCGAACGCGTCTACTGGCGGCCCGACTACGTCCGCGACAGCGCGCACGCCGGCTGGGACGCCCGCGACTGGCAGGACGCGG
>NZ_JBEPEQ010000096.1:0-22624 GCF_040300925.1 Micromonospora sp. NPDC000207 | reverse complement strand
GTGGGCGATGACCCTGGTCGCCGGGCGCGCCGTCACCGGGGGCCGGTTCACCGCCGCCGTCCTGCGCGCCGCGTCGGCCCTCCACCGCCGGTGGCAGGTCCGCGACCCGCATCTGCGCGCCCGGGTCACCCCCACCGAACCGCTGGGCTGCAAGCGGATCCTGTTCACCGACAGGTGGCTGCCCACCCTGGCCCGCGAGGACGTCCACCTGGTCACCACGCCGATCGCCGAGGTGACCGAGACCGGGATCCGCACCGCCGACGGCGTCGACCACCCCTGCGACGTCCTCGTCTACGGCACCGGGTTCGCCGCCACCGAGTTCCTCGCCCCGATCCGGGTCACCGGCCGCGACGGCCTGGTCCTCGCCGACGTGTGGCGCGACGGGGCGCACGCGTACCTCGGGATGACCGTTCCCGGATTCCCCAACCTCTTCCTCGTCTACGGCCCGAACACCAACACCGGCAACACCTCGGTGCTCTACTTCCACGAGGCCCAGGCCCGCTACATCGTCCAGGCCGTCCGGCTCGCCGTCGCCGGAACCCCCCTGGAGGTACGCCCCGACGTCGCCGCCGCCTACGACCGGGAGGTCCAGGAACGACTCGCCGGTACGGCCTGGACGGGCTGCCGGAGTTGGTACCGCACCCCGGGCGGCCGGGTGGTCACCAACTGGCCGGGGTCGGCCGCCGAGTACCGCCGTCGGACCGCCCGGCTCCGTCCGGCCGACTACGGCCGCCCCTGACCCGGGAGTAGGGTGCGCTCGTGCGTGACGCTGGAGTCAGACGAGGTACCCGGCCGCCGCGTCCCGGTGGGCGTCCTCCCGGTCCTGTTCCCCACTGGCTTCCCGGCCGCTGGCAGTGGTGGGCGGCGGGCGGGTTCGCCCTGGTGGTGGCCCTTGTGGTCGGTTGGGCGATCTGGCCGAACCCCGATGCCGAACCCCGTCAGCGGGAGTACGCGGCGCAGACCGCCTGCCTGTTGACAGGGGCGGCCGGGGTGGCGGACCCGGCCGCCCAGCCGGTCTGGGCCGGTATGCAGGAGGGTTCCCTCGCCACCCGGGTCAAGGTGCAGTATCTGGAAGTGGACGGGGCGCAGACGACGGCGAACGCGGAGACCTTCCTCGCGAGCCTCGTACAGAGCCGTTGTGATCTTATTCTCACCGTCGGTGAGGCCCCGTCGGGGGCGGTCCGGGCCACCGCAGCCCGCTTCCCGTCTGCCCGTTTCGTCGCCTTCGGACCAGCCGAGGCGACCTCGAACGTGTCCGTTGTGGACGAGTCCGACCCGGAAAGGGTACGTCGGACGGCCCGGGACCTGGTGACCGGACTGTCGCCCGCAGCGGACTGAGGACTCTCAGCTTTCGCACAGGTTTGGCCGATCGGACTACTTGTGCCGCGGTCGATGTGATCCCCACACTCTCGTCGACGTTTCACGCTCAACGGGGGAGGGTCGGCCATGCGCCGATTCGGCGGTGCCATGCGCCGTGTGTCCATTGTGGTTGCGATTGTCTTCGGACTGTCCGTTGCGGTGCCACAGGGCGCGGTGCGACCGGGTGACGGGTTCCCCCTCACCTGGCTGACCTGGTTCACCCAACGGCCGGCCTGGTCGGCGGCGGGTGCCTTCGTCGGCCTCCCCGTGCAGGTCAAGGGTCGCGTCGGCGAGGTGGACCCGCACGTCCCGGCCTCGGCCACCGACGCCCGGACCGGCGCCGGTCGGGCACCGGAACCGGCCGCGGGCACGCTGGAGTCGTACCAGCCGCACCGGCTCGCCGTCACCCCCGACACCACAGGCGTCGCCGAACCGGGCTTCGACGCCCGGACCAGCAAGCGGGACCTCCGCCGGTCGACCCAACGCTCCGACGTCTTCACCAACGCCGACGGGTCGGTCACCCGCCGGACCTACAACCGCCCGGTCAACTACCGTGCCGCCGACGGCACCTGGCGTCCGATCGACTCCGACCTGACCCGCCGCTCCGACGGTCGGTTGCACGTCACCGCCAACCGACTCGGGATCTCCGTCGCCGGTGCCGCCCCCGCCACCACGACGTCGGGGACGCGGGCCGCCACCACCGCCCCGACCGACCCGCCCGCCGCCCACCGGGCCGAGGTGTCCGGGGCGTCGGAGCCCTCGACCGACCTGGCCCGGCTCACCCTCCCCGGCGGGGAGACCGTCGGGTACCGGCTGGAGGGGGCCACCGTCGGCACCCCCGAGGTGACCGACGGCACCGCCGTCTACCGGGACGTCCTCACCGACACCGACCTGGAGCTGACCACCTTCGACGCCGGCATCAAGGAGACCCTGGTCCTGCGCTCGCCGCAGGCCCCGTCGACCTGGGTGTTCCCGCTGCGCCTGACCGGGCTGACCCCCCGGCTGACCGCTGACGGCGAGGTGGAACTCCTCGACACCGACGGCAAGGCGATCGCCTGGTTCCCGCACGGATCGATGCAGGACGCCAACGTCGACCCGCACTCCGGCGCACCGGCCGAGTCCTCCGGGGTCACCTTCGAACTGATCACCGTGGCCGGAGCGCCGGCGCTGCGGGTGGTCGCCGACCGGGCCTGGCTCGACGACCCGTCCCGGCAGTACCCGGTACGGGTGGACCCGACGGTCACCACCGGGACGACCGGGGACGTCTACGTCGACAACGACTCCTCGACCACCAACCACAACGGCGACAACCTGCCCGTCGGCACCTACAACGGGGGAACGGTCAAGGCCCGGTCCTTCATCCACTTCGACGAGTTCGACGACGACGGGCTGATCGGCAAACGGATCACCGCCGCCAAGCTGCGGCTCTACCACACCTGGTCGTATGACTGCACCTCCCACAAGCCCTTCCAGGTGCGCCGGGTCACCCAGCCGTGGACGGTCGCGAACCTCACCACGGGCAACTACCCCGGCCCGACGGTCTCCGCCTCGATCGGGTCGCTGACCATCACCAACAACACCCCGGCCTGCAACAACACCGGGGCGAACCGGAGCACCGGCCGGTGGGCGACGGTCCCGCTGGAGGTCGACACCTTCAACGACTGGTCGACCGGCGGGGCGAACGAGGGGCTGGCGCTGACCGCCTCGGAGACCGACTCCACCGCCTGGAAGCGGTTCACCGCCGCCAACTACTCGTCCGGGGCGTACAAGCCGTACCTGGAGCTGACCTACAGCAACAACGTCGTCCCGCAGGTCAACCTCCGCTACCCGGGCAACAACGCGGTGGTCAACACCCTCACCCCGGAGCTGCTGTCGCGGGCCGTCGACCCGGACAAGTGGCCGGCCAAGGGGTTCACCTACAACTACGTCGTCACCGACGCCGCGACAAACGCCCTGGTGGTGAACTCCGGGTGGGTCGCCACCCCCGCCTGGACCGTCCCGACCGGGCGACTGGCCTGGAACAAGACCTACCTGTACACGGTCCGGGTCTACGACAAGGTCGGCTACAGCGCCGTCTACCCGGCGTTCGCCTTCAGCACCTCGGTCCCGCAGCCGGTCCTCACCACCAACCTGGCGCAGAACTCCGGCAAGGGCTTCGACCCGAGCATCGGCAACTACACCACCTCCGCCACCGACGCCAGCGTCGCCACCGTCGGGCCGTCCCTGTCGGTGACCCGCAGCTACAACAGCCTCGACACCCGACGTCACAACGCGTTCGGCACCGGCTGGTCGAGCATGGTGGACACCCGGGCCACCCGGGTCCTGGACGTCGCCGGGACCGTCCAGTCGGTGCTTGTCACCTATCCGACCGGGCAGGACGTCGCCTTCGGCCGCAACGCCAACGGCACCTTCACCGCCCCGAGCGGCCGGTTCGCCACCCTGGTCGAGACGAAGAACTCCGCCGGTACGGTCACCGGCTACACCCTGACCGACAAGGACGCCACGGTCTACACCTTTGGCCGGGCGGTCGGCACCGACGTGTTCAAGGTGACCCGGATCGCCGACGCCAACGGCCGGGCCCTGACCTTCACCTACTCCACCACCGGTCAGCTCACCACAGTAACCTCGGCCGCCGGTCGGTCCCTGCACGTCACCTGGTCCACCCCGACCGGGTCGACCCACCCGCACGTGGCGACGGTGACCACCGACCCGGCCACCCCCGGCGACCCGACCACCGCGGCCGTCTGGCAGTACGGCTACGGTGCCGGTGACCAGCTGACCCGGGTCTGCCCGCCGACCGACCCCACCCGGTGCGCCACCTACCAGTCGACCCCCACCTCCCAGTACGCCAACGCGGTGCTCAACGCCGGGCCGTACTCGTACTGGCGGATGGACGAGGCGGCCGGGACGACCACGGCGGCCAGCCGGGTGCTGAGCAACGCCGGTGTCGACAACGCCCGCTACACGAACGTCACCCTCGGCCAGCCGGCCGGACTACCCGGGTCGACGGCCACCACCGCCGGGTTCAACGGCACCAGCTCCCACGTCCAACTCCCCGGGAAGATCGTCTCCGAGGGGCAGTACCAGTCGGTCAGCATGTGGTTCCGTACCACCACCCCGAACGGGGTGCTGTTCAGCTATCAGGTCGACCCGATCAGCAAGGGCACCACGTCCAGCAACTACACCCCGGCCCTCTACATCGGCAGCGACGGCCGACTGCGCGGCGAGTTCTGGATGGGCTCGACCACCCCGATGACCACCGACGTCCCGGTCACCGACGGGAACTGGCACCACGTGGTGCTCGCCGGTGCCGGGGACTCCCAGCGCCTCTACCTCGACGGCGTCCTCAAGGGGACCCTGAACGGGACGATCTCCCTGCACGCCGGGGAGTCGGCGAACGTCCTGGTCGGTGCCGGTTTCGTCGGCGGCGGATGGCCGGGGCACCTCAGGTCGGGCACCTCCCCGGCGGTGGCCACCCACTTCACCGGATCCATCGGCGAGGTGGCCTTCTTCAACCAGGCCCTGACCGGGGCCACCGCCGCCGAGCTGCACGCCGTCGGGCGTAACAGCCACCCGGTGTTGAGCAAGGTGGTCCGTCCCTCGGGTGGGACGACCGCCGAGATCGCCTACGACACCGCCACCGGCCGGGTCGCCTCCCTCACCGACGAGAACGGCGGCACCTGGAACCTCGCCGCCCCGACCGTCTCCGGCAACAGCGACGTGTACGCGGCATCGGTCCTCGGTGCCAAGCCGGCCGACTACTGGCGACTCGGTGAGACCGAGGTGACCGAGGCGGTCAACGAGGTCCAGGGGGGCACCGCCACCTACGACACCACCACCCTCGGGGTGGCCGGGCCGTTCAGCGACAGTCGGGCCGCCTCGTTCAACGGCACTTCCTCTCATCTGGTCCTACCTCCCGAGGACATCCCGACGACCGGGCCGAACTCGGTGGAGATGTGGTTCAAGGTGCCGTCCGGCCCCACCACGGGCGGGGTCCTCTACGGCTACCAGGCCGCCCCGCTGGAGGACCCGAGCGTCACCGGGAACTGGACCCCCGCCCTCTACGTCGGCACCGACGGCAAGCTCCGTGGCGGGTTCTGGACCGGCAGCCCCACCCGGTTGGTCACCAGTGCCGCCGGGGTCAACGACAACAAGTGGCACCACGTCGTCCTCTCCGCCGGAACCAACACCCAGACCCTCTACCTCGACGGGGTCCCGATCGGGACGATCAACCACGCCCTGGCGGCGACCGACGCCGTCAACGCGTACGTCGGTGCGGGCAAGTGGTCAGGCAGCTGGCCGATGACCGGCACCCGGACCGTCGGCCACTTCACAGGTTCCGTCGCCGAGGTGGCGTTCTACCGGTCGCAGCTCACCGCCGAGCAGGTCACCGGGCACTTCGCGGCGTCGAAGCAGACCGCCCCGGTGGCGGTGACGATGCTCTCCGGGGTGGCCACCGCCATCGCCATGCCGGTCTCCACGGTCACGGTGACCGGGCCGACGGGGGAGACCAACTCGTACAGCTACGACCTGGTCAACGGCAACCGTCTGGTGGCGCAGACCGACGGGCTGGGCAACACCACCAAGTTCGGCTACGACGTCGGCGGGTACGGAAACCTCACCTACGACCCGCGCGGGGTGTGGTCCCAGGAACTCCAGGACGTCCGGGGCAACACCAGACAGGTCATCACCTGCCAGGACCAGTCCGCCGGCCGGTGTTCGTCGGTCTACTACACCTACTACCCGGACGCGACCACCACGGTCCTCACCCCGGATCCCCGCAACGACCTGATCCTGACCGTCCGGGACGGCAGGTCGGCGTCGGAGACCGACGACACCTACCGGACCAGCTACGGCTACGACGCGTTCGGCAACCAGGTCGGGATCACCGATCCGCTGGGCCGGACCACCCGGGTCACGTACACCGACGGGACCACCGTCGCGGCCAAGGACGGCGGGTTCGCCCCCGCCGGTCTGCCGGCGACGGTGACCACCCCGGGTGGGCAGGTCCAACGGGTCTTCTACAACGCCAGCGGTGACGTCGCCGAGGTGATCGAACCGTCCGGCAAGATCATCCGGTACACGTACGACGGGGTGGGGCGGGTCCTCACCGAGACCGAGGTGACCACCAACCACGCGACCGGGTTGACCACCGGCTACACCTACGACCTCCTGGGGCGGCCGGTCACCGAGACCGAGCCGGGGGTGACCAACCGGGTCACCGGCGCGGTCCACACCGCCCGGACCACCACCGTCTACGACGTCGACGGCAACGTCACCGAGGTCACCGTCGCCGACCTGACCGGCGGGGACGCCTCCCGGACCACCCGACACACCTACAACGGGTACGGCCAGGAGTCCTCGACCACGAACGCGGGCAACCAGACCACCACCTTCGGGTACGACGTCCACGGCCGGGTGGTGAGCGAGACCGAACCCGACGGGACCGTCAACACCAGCACCTACGACGCCGAGGGGAACCTGCTCACCTCGACGGTGAAGGACTTCACCGGCGACCCGAACAACCCGTCGAGCCCCCGTGACCTGGTCACCGTGCAGCGGGCGTACGACCCGGCGGGACGGCTGGCCAGCGAGACCGACGCGATGGGGTGGACCACCGCGTACACGTACACCGACAACGGGTTGGAGGCGAAGGTCACCCGTACCGACAACGACGGGCGGACCTTCCTCATCGAGGAGAACCGGTACGACGCGGCCGGGAACGTGGTGACCGAGGTGACCAACAACGGTCACACCGTCACCACCGCCACCTACGACGCGGCCGGTCGGACGGCCACCTCCACCGTCGACCCGGACGGCCTCAAGCGCAAGACCACCCTCGCCTACGACCTCGACGACAACGTGGTGTCCACCGTCTCCACCAGCGCCGACGGCACCGTCACCAGCGTCTCCGACGCGTTCTACGACCACGCCGGTCGGGCCGTCGCCGAGACCGAGTACACCTCCACCGCCCTGACCCCGGTGGGCAGGTGGAAGCTCGACGAGACCACCGGGACGAAGGCCGCCGACGCGGCGGGCAACAGCCCCGCCACCGCCGCCGGCGGGGTGACCTGGTCGACCGAGCGCGGGGGCTCGGCGGTCTTCGACGGGACCAGCGGCCACCTGGCCGCACCCCGGGTGGTCGACACCACCCGGGCGTTCACGGTGGCCGCCTGGGTGAAGCTCACCGGTGCGGGCACCGGCACCGAGCAGTTCGTCGTCGCCGCGCCCGGGGCGACCGGCAACACCGCCCTGAAGCTGCACCACCTCCCGGCCCAGAACCGCTGGCACACGGCGATGTCGGTGCGCAAGGCCGACGGGACGGTCACCTGGGTCAACGCGGGGAGCCCGAACGGCTCGGCCACCCCGGGGACCTGGACCCACCTGGCCGTCACCGCCGACCCGGCGACGAAGACCCTCCGGCTGTACGCGAACGGGACCCTCCAGGGCACGACCACCACCACCGAGGACTTCAACAACCAGTCCACCGGGCTCACCATCGGCGGCGCCGACGGGTTCGGCTGGTTCCCCGGTGCCGTCGACGACGTGCAGGCGTACCAGAAGGCGCTGTCGGCGGCCGAGATCTCCCAGCTGCGGGCGGGGACCGCACCGGCGGCGGACGCCCAGGTCATCCGGACCTCCCAGACCGTGGACTCCGACGACCTGCCGACCTCGGTGACCGACCCCAACGGCGACACCACCTACTACGGGTACGACGAGGAGGGCCGGGCGGTGCGGACCACCGCCCCGGCGGCCCTGGTCGAGCAGGCCGGGCAGCTCCCGGCCATGGCCAACGCGGTGACCCTGGTCGGCTACAACACCTTCGACGAGCCCACCGACGTCCGGGACGCCAACGGCAACTGGTCGGTCGTCGAGTACGACGCCCTCGGCCGGACGGTCGCCGAACAGGCACCGGCCTACACCCCGCCGGGGGCCACCGCCCCGATCGTCCCCCGGACCACCCAGACCTACGACACCGGTGGTGAGGTCGCCACCGTCACCGACCCGCTGGGCCGGGTCACCCACTACACCTACGACCAGCTCGGTCGGCTGGCCAAGGAGGTCGCGCCCAACGACGGGGCGACCACCTACACCTACGACGACATCGGCAACACCCTGTCGGTGACCGACCCGACCGGCGCGGTCAGCACCGCCACCTACGACTACCTGGGGCGGACCGTCACCTCGACGGACGTGGTCCGGCAGGACTCGACCCACCACACCACCCACTACACCTACACCCCGCAGGGGTGGCCGCAGCAGGTCACCACCCCGGCCGGGGTGACCTCCCGGACCGAGTACAACGTCCTGGGCGAACCGACTGCGGTCTTCGACGGGGCGAACAACCGGACCCGGTACGAGTACGACGCCGAGGGGCGGACCACCAGGACGATCCGGCCCGACAACTCCTACTCGACAGTCGAGTACGACCTGGCGGACCGGCCGCTCCGGACCGCCGAGCACGGGGTGACCGGAACCCTGCTGTCGGACCGGTCGGCCCGCTACGACCGGGCCGGGAACCTCGTCGCCTCCACCGACGCCAAGGGCACCACCGCCACCTTCGAGTACGACGCGACGGGCGTGGTCACCCGGCACACCCAGCCGATCTCCGGTTCGGACGCGATCGTCACCACCTTCGGGTACGACCTGGAGGGCAACCGGACCCGGTTCACCGACGGCCGGGGGAACGCCTTCTTCACCACGTACAACTCGTGGGGGTTGCCGGAGTCGCAGATCGAGCCGGCGACGGCGGCCCACCCGGGCGCGGCCGACCGGACCTTCACCCTCGCCTACGACGCGGCGGCCCGCCCGGTGCGGCAGCTACTGCCCGGCGGGGTGTCGGTGACCAACACCTACGGCGACCTGGACCAGCTCCTGCGGCAGGCGGGGGCGGGGGCGGAGGCGGCCACCACCGACCGCGTCTTCGACTACGACGTGGCCGGCCGGATGACGTCCTTCTCCGGGCCGGGCGGCACGAACAGCGTCACCTACGACGACAGGGGTCAACCCCGGTCGGTCACCGGCCCGGAGGGGAACACCTCGTTCGGGTACGACGCCGACGGGCGGGTCACCTCCCGACAGGACGCGGCCGGGACCACCACCTTCGGGTACGACGTGGCGGGCCGGCTGGCCACCCTCGCCAACCCGACGGCGGGGACGCAGCTCGGCTACACCTACAACACCCTGTCCCAGGTCACCAGGATCACCCACGGTGCCAACGGGAACACCCGCAACTTCACCTTCGACGCCTCGCACCGGATCGTCGGGGACGAACTGCGGACCCCGACCGGGACCCCCCTGGCGAAGATCACCTACGGGTGGGACCTGAACGACAACATCGTCACCAAGAACACCACCGGGTTCGCCGGGTCGGCGGACAACAGCTACACCTACGACCTCGCGGGCCGGTTGACGTCCTGGAACAACGGCACCACCAGCACGGTGTACGCCTACGACAAGGCCGGCAACCGGGTGCAGAACGGCGCCAAGCTGTTCAGCTACGACCAACGCAACAGGCTCCTCGACGCCGACGGGACGGGCTACCAGTACACCGCCCGGGGCACCCTCGCCCAGGCCGGCGGGAACGTGACCACCGCCGACGCCCTCGGTCAGGTGGTGTCGCAGGAGGCCGGCGGGGCCACCCAGACCTACTCGTACGACGCCCTGGGCCGGGCCGTCCGCCCCGGTCACGCGTACTCCGGGCTCGGCAACGACCTGGCCGGGGACTCCTCCTCGACCTACGTCCGGGGGCCGGGCGGCGACGTGGTCGGCACCACCTCCGGCGGCCAGCAGCGGATGGTCTGGACCGACCTGCACACCGACGTGGTCGGGCAGCTCACCGCCACCGGGACCACCCTCGCCGGGTCGGTCACCTACGACCCCCTCGGCAAGGTGGTCGTCTCCGGGGGACTGATCGGGCAGCTCGGCTACCAGTCGGAGTGGACCGACGCGGCGACCAGCCGGGTCAATATGCACGCCCGGTGGTACAACCCGGACACCGGGCAGTTCGACACCCGGGACACCGCCTCCAACAGCCCCCTGCCGGACTCGATCAACGCCAACCGGTACCAGTACGGCGACGCGAACCCGCTCACCGTGACCGACCCGACCGGCCACTGGGGTCTGCGCGACCTCGGCCGGGGTCTGCGGAAGGCGGCCAGCGCCGTCACCTCGACCGCCCGGTCGGCGTACTCGTACACGTCGTCGTACGTGTCGCGGGCCTCCTCGTACGCCGCGTCCTACACCTACTCGGCGTACAACTCGGCCAAGGCCAAGGTCACCAAGACCGTCAAGAAGGCCAAGGCCGTGGTCAAGAAGAAGGTCCAGCAGGTCAAACGCAAGTACGAGCAGGTCAAACAGCAGGTCAAGAAGAAGTACAACCAGGCGAAGCGGTACGTCAAGAAGAAGGTCGAGAAGGCCAAGAAGTACGTGGCGAAGAAGGTCGCCGCGGTCAAGAAGAAGGCAAAACAGACGATCGCCAAGGCCAAACAGGCCGGTAAGAAGATCGCTGCCAAGGCCCAACGGGTGGTCAAGAAAGCCACCACAGCCGTACGCGACGCCACCAACGCGACGAAGAAATGGGTCAAGGACCACAAGGACGTCCTGTTGGAGGTCGCCGCGATCGGCGGGGCGATCCTCGCCGGCATCGCCTGCACGGCGGTGACCGCCGGGGCCGGGGCGCTGGCCTGCATCGCCGGGGCCGGTGCGCTGATCACCCTGGCCAAGGACGCGGCGCAGGGCGACATCCACAGCATGGGCGACGCCCTGGGCTCCCTCGGGACGGGAGCGGTCGCCGGGCTGCTCGGCGGTGCCGGTGGGGCGATCGCGGCCCGGGTCGGTGCGGCGGTGGCGAAGAAGGCCGGCACCGGCCTGCTGGGCCGGTTGGCGGTCGAGGGTGTCGAGGGTGGGGTGGAGGACGCCCTGGGACAGGTCGCCACCACCGGCTCGTACAACCCGCGCGCCGCTGTGGAGAACATGGTGCCGGGGCTGGGCGCGTTGAGCCGCAAGGGCGGCGGTGGCGCCCGGTCGGGCGGGGCATCGCCCTCCTCGGGGCGGAACGCGGCGGGGGTCAGTGTCTCCGGTGGGTCGGGGTCCTGCCCGACGAACGGTCGTCGGCACAGCTTCGACCCGCAGACGCCGGTGTTGATGGCTGACGGGAGTAGTCGGCCGATCGAGGACGTCAACGTCGGTGACCGGGTGTTGGCGACGGATCCGGTGGCGGGCCGGTCGGAGCCGAAGCAGGTGACCCGGCTGCATCGCAACGTGGACGAGGACCTGACCGACCTGACGGTCCGGGACCAGGACGGTCGGGTGACGAAGGTCGAGACGACCTGGCACCACCCGTTCTGGAACGACTCGAAGCGCAAGTGGACCGACGCGAAGGACCTGAAGCCGGGCACGCGGCTCCTGGTCCGGGGCAAGGGCGCGGTAACCGTGGTGGCGGTGCTGAACAAGCTCGGCACCGAGGAGATGCGCGACCTCACCGTCGCCGACATCCACACGTACTATGTGCTGGCGGGGCAGACTCCGGTTCTCGTTCACAACAACAACTGCCCCAATGGGAAGCTGTCGGATCCGCTTCCGCAGGGGATGTCGAAGAACTTTGTCAACGCGTATGACGACATCAGGGCCGGAAGCGGTGTTCCGCAGACGGATCCCTCCACGGGGGTGCAGAAGGTATTCCAAGGCAAGGCGACGCACGAGAAGCGCTGGGCGGGTGCGCTGGAGTATCGAGTTCCCGGCACCAAGGGGGACAATGCCAGAATTCTAGCGAAGACCCTCCCTGATGGCCGGATGGTGATGGGGTGGACGAATGACCACTACAAAACCATCAAACCCTTCACTGCGCCTCACTTCCCTGATGCTGGCTGGTAGTGGAGGAAAATAACTATAGCGGAGAGTCCGCAGAGGTCGATAAAACCTCTGCGGACTCTCCGCTATAGTTGTTCTGGTCCGACGCGTGAGAGGCTAGGAATGAATAAAAATGGTTCGGCTGGTCCGCTTTACCACCTAGTTGAAGAAGAGTCCGGGCGGGTGCTTATCGCGGCTCGCGAGATCGATGGATTCTTTGTCGAGTCGGATCACGTGGAGTCAGCAGAAATTTCGATCCTCGGTTCGGCGCGAGAGACACTCCGCCTCGGCAAAGACCTCTCTAACGTGGAATTGCGTGTGGTCAACCTGGCCGGCAAGGCGATTGGGTCCTATTACATAGGGCGTGTAGGGCTTCAATCAACGGTTGAAGATAAAGAATGCGCGGGGCAGGCTCGTTTCGTCGTGACCTTCTACGGTCATGCATGCCCGTACGCCGCAGCAGCGACGATCTGGCGTCGGTGGGCTTCGCGAAGTCCTCTCGTAAAAGGTGAATGGATGGGATATCCCGTGGAATCTCATGCCAGCTGGCTCCACGTGGTTCAGAATTCCTGGTTCGAGACGGGACATGCGGCCAAGAGGTATGGCGCCGGAGGAATCGGCGTGCTCGACGGCAGACGCATCTTGGGAGAGAGTAGCTTCTATTGCGAACTTGGTGAATCAATTAATGGATTGGGCGGATATTTTGGATCCACTCTTGACGGGCTTGCTGATTGCCTTGCATCCTCCCGGATCGCTGGTGCTCCGCTCGGGTTGGTGTGGGAGCATTCCTCCGCTTCGCAGGAGAGGATGGGCGCCGCGCTGGCGGTGTCCGCCATTAATGTTCTACGGGAATTCGGCGTGGACGTAACGCTCCGGTAGTAGCGATCGAATTCTGACGGCGTACTTGACCGCTTCCTCCCGGTCTGGGTCTTTGAATGTGACGACAGACGCCCTTGTTAATCATAACTGCTTATCGACGCGAGGCATCTAAACCTGGTCAGTCCCTGACATAAGGATCGAGAGTGAAACAAAACCAGAAGAGACCGCCGGGGATGTTTAAGGTTGCGTTCGACCTGCCGCAGGTCAATGCTACGTGGCCACCCTTCGATGCTGAGCGAATCTGGGCAAAGAAGACCGCCGTGCCTTATCGGCTCGAGATTCGAAATATCCCGTTCTTTGTGCAAGGATTGCCGCTTGGCGATTTAATTCGCGCGAAGCCGGATCAGGGGCGTCGGGAATTGGTTTTTGATGGCCTCGTGCGTCATTCGGGGCATTCGACAGTGCGTGTCATATTGCGGGACAAGAAGTCAGAAACGCGTGATCGTGTTCTCGGATTGGTTCAAGAATCTGGGTGTGGCTGGGAGTTTGCAAATGTCGACTTCCACTTGCCGTAGATATCCCAGTGGAGGTTGACTACCATGCGCTCAGATCTGCTCTGGTGAAATTCGTATCATTACGATCAATGGAAGTCGAGGAGGCTTTTGTTGCTGCCGCTCATGCGGGTCAAGTTGAGCCGTGAGGTATGGTGGGTCTTGTAACAGGCATCAAGGCCAGAATTGGAAGCTCCTGAGTCGTGATTGCAGACGTTCTCTTCAAGGCGTTGCTCTCGGTTGTGGCGATATTAGAGGACGGCGCAAAGTTCGGGCTGGATTCTCATGCGGCCGTCAACGCTTTGGAGAGTGTAGGTTTCGAGCTGGATCAGATGGATGATCGGGAACGGCAGGAATTCGCTGAAGTTGTAGAGCGAGTCGCTTCGTCGGTTGACCCAGAGCAGCGCGATTGGGTTCGTGGCATTCCGCGTAATCTGGGGATCGAAATGTAGAAGATAATGCTTCATGATCGATGGCGTTCCGACTCGCTCGCTACTATGGCTCTGTGAGGTGGTAGGTCTGAGAAGTCCGTAAGGTCGATATAAAACCGCTGAGGACTCTCCGTTGCAGTTTTTCTGGTCCGGCGCGCGAGAGGCTAGGGGTGAATAAAAGGGGTTCGGCCAGCCCGCTTTATCACTTAGTTGAAGAAGAGTCCGGGCGGGTGCTTGAAGCGGCTCGCGAGATCGATGGTTTTTTTGTCGAGTCGGATCACGTGGAGTCAGCAGAATCTCGATGCTTCTCCTCAGAGGGGAGTCGAGTTTTCAAGCTCCAGGTCTGTTCTTGAAGCGTTGTCGAGCGACGAGGACTGGATCGATTTTTCTCGACGGACTGAAAACGCTGTCGCTGCAACATCCCTCTTTGTCTGAAGGAATTGTACAGATCAAATGGAGGCACATTTCGACTATCCCCGGTCGGAAGGTGGGCTGAGGAGAGGCATGGGAGACCGTTCAAAGTTGGAGCGAGCGGGACTCGTCGTCGAAGGCGCGGACCAACGTTCCGTATGTCTGACGCCTGCCGATCTGTGGCCCCTTGTGGCTCGGGTCGATGTCGAACCGCGCTTTGTAGTTCCGGACGACGATCCTGAGCAGTTGGAGACAGTGGCGAGGTTGTGGTGTCAAGTTGTGAGGCAGGAGGGGATCATCGGTCCTGCCTCAAGATTCTTGATCAGTGTCTCCGGTGCGGGAAAATTGGACCAATCATGGGATCTTGTAGAGATTCCTGATGAAGGCATTTTTGCCCTGGGGGAGCTCGGTCTTTATCCGGGCGAGCCCGAGTTTGTAGCCGCTGCAGTAGATGGGCAAAAATTCTTTGCAGTGACCACCGAGGAGGACGGGATCTGGATCTCTGCTCTAGAGTGCAGCCACCTTGAGTGCCGGGTTCGAATCTAGAAATGCCCAACCAGCGGCACCGGACCTGACCAGGTCGATCAAACTTGATCTGAATCTGGTTGACTTTCCTTGACACCTCGTCTGGCTCGTGGATCAGGCCAGAGCCTCGGCAAAGTCGTGATGGTGTCCGACTTGTGGGTCTTGGGGTAAGAGCGCCGTTGGTGGTGGCAGCGAAAGGGCTGGTTTCATGTTTGATCAGGTTTCCTCGGTGCGCGCGATAGCGGTCTCACCGGACCTCGGCTGGGTCGTGGTCTCGGAACGATCCGGAGTGCATCTGTGGGATCTGAGGACTGGTTCCCACCTGGCCGAACTTCCGGGCCTGTCGGGACCCGCCCACTCGTTGGCGTTCTCGGCGGAGTCGGCCGACCTGGTGATGGGTGGCGCAGAGGGGGAGGCCGCAGTCTGGAGCGTAGGCGGAGGATGTTCCCACCTCGAAGGGCCTCCGGCGGCGACGTGGGCTGTGGCGATTGATTCGACGAGGAAGTACGCGGCGGGGGCCGGGGACAGGGGCGAGCTGGTCATCTGGACCAGACGCAGTGGCAGGCATGAGGCTTTTGCGGGAGAGTCCGTACACATTCCTGGTTGGAATTTTGGGACGGTCCGTGCTCTTGCCTTCGACGAGGCTCGGCCCGGTCGGCTTCTCGTCGGCTTTCATTCCGGTGCGGTGGCCTGGGTGCAGGCCGGTGATGCCGGAGCCCTGGAGCTTCTGCGGCCCGTCGGGTCTGGGCCGGTCCGAGCGGTCGCCGTCGGCCCGTCCGGGCGGGCTGTCGCCGGTGACAACCTGGGGATCGCCCGGCTCTGGTTGGACGGGGCGTCGCCCAGCTCCGATCTTTCCGGCCACCTGGGTCCCATCACCGCTGTCGACTTCAGCCGCACCGGTGAGTTGGTGGTCACCGGAGGCGCCGATCGGACGGTCCGGCTCTGGCATGCCGCATCAGGCCGTCCGGTCGCTGTGTTGCGGGGCTTGAACGGTGAGGTGATGGCGGTCAGGTTCTCGGCGGACGGTACGGAGGTGGCGGGGTGCGACGGGGATGCCGTCGTGGCGGTCTGGTCGGTCGGCGGTGGGCAGCCGAGGCGGCGGATCCCCTGTCGGCGGGCGTCACCGATGCCCATGCCCGATGGCGGCATCCGGCCGTGGCAGGTGGAAGCGCTGCGTCACGACTGGGAGAGCATCCGCTGTGGTTGCCGCAGAGGGGCACGGCATGTTCCGGGGAGCTTCGCGGAGCTGGTCCGGGCGCAGACGGAGGAGGAGGCCAGCGGGAGAGGGCTGGTCAACGACGTCGAAATTCAGGGCATGCTCTTCGAGGCGGCGGTCCCGGTCACTTCCATGATCCTCGCCGCGCTCGCGGAGGAGCCCCTGTCGTTGCGGGCGCGTCAGCGGATGCTGGACCTGCTGCTTGCCTGTGTGGACGGCGAGTCTCACCACAGCGAGGCGTTGGAGGGACGAACCCACCTGGCGGAGACCTGCCGAGAGCGGGCGAGGACGGGCATGTCGGTGCTTCACCGGGAGATGCGTGACGAGAGGATCCCGGGTTCCGCCGCTTTCGTGCGGGAGATCCTCGACTGCCTCGATTGACGCATGAGCGGTCCGCTTCCGTCTGTACGGCTCGCGCGGGCGGCGCAGATGGTGCCGTCACTGCCGACGTGGCTTGGTGCACGGGAACGGCGTCCGGCCGTCGTCTCCGGGGGCACTGCGCCACATCTGCAGGATCGCCGGCCCCTCCTCGGGCAGCGCGATCGCGGGGCCGGAGCTGTAGCCGTGGCGGAGGTAGAGCCGCTGGTTGTTCCTGTTGCTGGCCTCCAGGTACACCGGCAACCCCAGGTCGTCGAGACGACGGTGATGGTCGGCGAGCAGTGCCGCACCGATCCCGCGATTCTGCTGGGTCGGGTCGACAGCGAGAAAGGCGAGGTAGTGGTGCGGCTCGTCCGGCTGGACCGCGTCGAACATCTCCTTCAGCACCATGAACCTGGGTGTGTACGCACCAGCAATGCGTTCCACCGCCCTCAGCCGCGCGAGGTCGTCTGCGGGGGTGGGGGTAGGGGCAGGGCCGAGCCGGGAATACCAGATGGCCACGCCCGTCCGGTCGGAGGTGGTGTAGACCTGCCCGTGGTCGAGGCCCTGATGAAAGGCGTCGGTGAAGTAGCGCTGGTAGACGGCGCGGCGGTCGGCCTCGTCGGGAATCAGCCAGTTGGCGACGGGTCCTTCGTGGAACGCCGCGGCGAGCACGCTGATCAGTGGTCCGGCATCGGCCTCCGTGGCGGGGCGTACGACAAGGTTCTCGTCGATGGTGGTCACTGTTGCTCCCTGGCGGCGGGCAGACGGATGGCGTCGGGGCATCGGAGCGGACAGGGCGAGGTCGTTGCCAGCCCTCGCCCGAACTTCAGGCGGGGTCGGTGGCGACCGGAGCAGCGCTCAGGCAGTGCCGCAGCGCGGTGTCGTCCCGGCGCAGAGGGCTGCCTGTCGCAGCGGCGAGTCCGGAAGTGCACGCGCGAAGAGTAGTGAACTCTCGCCCAGGTCTCCACCGCCGCATGGTCGTCGCTACGTGTCCCCTGCGCGGTCCGCCCGGGACATCGTGCAGTCGAGCACCGATGGCCGACGTAGGGCGATGAGCACCGAACCGGCCGAGTTTGCCCCGTCGGTGGGTTTACGTCCTGACCGTCCCATCCGGGCCTACTAACGTGGAGTTAGGAAGGCGATACTGTCTCCGCTCTATGTTCGGGGACGCGGTGACTTGGCCATGATCCAGGTGAACGGCCCAGTCATCGTTGCCAGGCCCAGTCGCCCGGAAGGCAGTGGTTGGACCGCCGGGCCTGCGGCACCGAGTGTCGGACCCGGCTACGTAGGGTCCGGATGACCTTGTGCGGGAGGATTCATGGCCGACTACATCGGCCTGCGCATCGCCCGGTGGCGGGACGCCAACGGCATGACCCAGCAGCAGCTCGCCGACCGGATCGGCGTCACCGACGCCTACATCTCGATGATCGAGCGCGGCCGCCGTCCTGTGACCAAGCGGTCCACGTTGATCGCCCTGGCCTCGGCCCTGGGGGTGGGTGTCACCGACCTCACCGGTCAGCCGACCGCACCTCGTAGCGGGGACGAACTGGCGGTCTACAGTGCGGTGCCGCAGTTGCGGGGGGCACTCGACGACGACTTCGACGGTGCACCTGTCGGGCTCGACGTCCTGTCCGGGGCTCTCGACGAGGCGATGCGGGCGCGGATGGCCTGCGACTACCCGGTTCTGGCCCGTACCCTGCCGGGTCTGGTCAAGGGTGCCCGACAGCTTGCCGACTCCGGTGATGCGGCAGGTCCGGGTCTCCTTGTGCGGGCAGCCCTGACCACCGCGCTCGTGATCAAGCCTTTCGGCTGGGTGGACCTGGCCGCACGGTATGCGGAGCGGGCAGAGCTGACAGCTCGTAGGCTCGGGCCGGTCGAGCAGGCAGCAGCCGCGTTCGGGGCCGCGCAGGTGGCGTTGGCGTCGGGCACTCCGGGCGGTCGGCGACGGTCGCTCAGGACCGTGGTGCGGGCGGCGGAGCAGCTCGGCGACGACGGCGACGACGCGTTGCTCACCTGGTACGGCATGCTCCACCTGCACGCTGCCCTGTCCGCAGCGGCGTTGGGCACCGGCGATCCGGACCTGCACCTGGCCGAGGCGGCGGAGGCTGCCCGGCGTACCGGATCCGACCCCTGGCGGATGGAGTTCACCGAGGCCAATGTCGGAATCTGGCGGGTCGGGGTGGCTGTCGAGAACGGTGCACCTGACAAGGCTCCGCAGTACGCCCGGCTGGTCGACCGGTCGAAGATCCAGACCGCGAACCGTCGCACCCGTCTGCACATCGACGCTGGGCGGGGTTGGTACGCGGTCGGCGACACGGACCAGGCCATCCGGTGTTTTCTGGAGGCGGACAAGGCCAACCCGGCCGAGCTGCGCTCCCGCCCCAGCGTCCGAGAACTGGTGGGGCAGATGGTGCGAGACGCCCGCCGGAACGGTTCTGAGCCCCTGCGGGACCTTGCTGTCCGGATGGGGTTGGACCCCTCGACGGGGGTCACGTGACCTGAGGCAGGGCTGGTAGGACCTGCGCGGCAGGCCGAAGCCTCATCTTTCCGCGCCATGTGCGATGTGTCCGGGTAAGGGATGTCCTGGTCTGCGGTCGGGCATTCTGCCCCTGGTTTGTTGCTGCCACAGCGTCAATCTTGCTGTGGTGAGGAGCCGGTCACGATGCGTGCGCTCATCTACTGAGAGTGTCGGCTCGGTGCGCTAAGGTGACCGTCCAAAGTGGCGCAAAGTGGATCAATGACCCATTGGGCGTGGTGGATGACACCACGGGGAGGTAGTCGTGGAACCCACTATCGGTGAGCAGCTTGCCCGGATTCGTCGTCAGTCCAGCCTCACGCAGGAGCAGCTCGCGGAGCGTTCCGGGGTGAGTGTGGAGGTGATCCAGAAGTTGGAGCAGGGGCGGCGTAAGGGTGCCCGGATCCCTACCTTGAATCGGTTGGCCCGGGCGCTTGAGGTGCCGACCAGTGCGTTGTTCGGTGATGCGTCGTCGGCGGCGGCGGATCGGGAGCCGCATGCTCGGCCGCTGAGTCTGGTGGGGATCCGTCGGGCACTCACCCCGGTCGCCGGCCTCGACGGCGTCCCGATCCTCGGAGACCAGGACGGCCCACCACCCACTGTCGCCGTGATCCGCCGGTCCGTGCAGGCGGCGAACACCATCTACCACGCGAACGACTACGCATCGACGATCAGCCTGATCCCGGGGCTGCTGGGCGAGGCACGAGCCGTCGTCGCCGCCGTCGAGGGTGACGAGCAGGCACAGGCGCACAGCGTGGCCTCCTATGCTCACCAGCTTGCCGGTCGACTGCTCATCCAGCTGCGGCAGGCGGATCTCGCGCACGTCGCGCTCAGCCGAGCTCTCGACCATGCCCGACTCAGTGGTGATCAGCTCGTCGGTGCGGCAGCCGTCGCGCCGATGTGTTGGTTGTTGCTGCGTCAGGCGCGGTTCGCCGAGGCGGAGGCGTTGGCAGTGCGGACCGCCGACGAGGTGGAGCCGAGGCTGTCGACCGCCGGACCGGATCAGTTGGCGGCCTGGGGCTTCCTGCTGATGAAGGCGGCGAGTGCGGCTGTCCGGGACGCCCGGGCTGACGACGCCCAGGAGATGTTGGATCTTGCGATGTCCGGTGCCCACCGGCTCGGAAGCCATGTCGTGCCCGACGCCGATCTGGGTGGCAACGACTACTCCGTCGAGGGTGTCCACCTCGTGCGGGTGGAGTCGGCGGTGATCGCGGGCCAACCGGACCACGCACTCGCACTGTCGAGGGAGGCGCACCGTTCACCGCAGACGACTCCGTCCGGTCGGCAACGCCACCGGCTCGACGTCGCCGCCTCCCACGTGGAACTGGGGCAGCACACGGCGGCGACCGAGGTCCTGTTGGACCTTCGGGATCGGGCACCGGCCTGGCTCCGGCAGCAGCGGTACGCCCGGGACATCGTGCAGTCGATCACCGAGGGTCGACGTCGGGCGATGAGCACCGAGCTGACCCAGCTCGCCGACCTGGTGGGCTGCTCGCTGTAAGCCCTACCCCCTAGATGAGGCCGTGGTCGGTGGCCCGGCCCACCCACACCCCTGCACGCGGGAGGCAGTCGTGGAACCCACTATCGGTGAGCAGCTTGCCCGGATTCGTCGTCAGTCCAGCCTCACGCAGGAGCAGCTCGCGGAGCGTTCCGGGGTGAGTGTGGAGGTGATTCAGAAGTTGGAGCAGGGGCGGCGTAAGGGTGCTCGGATCCCTACCTTGAATCGGTTGGCCCGGGCGCTTGAGGTGCCGACCAGTGCGTTGTTCGGTGATGCGTCGTCGGCGGCGGCGGATCGGGAGCCGCATGCTCGGCCGCTGAGTCTGGTGGGGATCCGTCGGGCACTCACCCCGGTCGCCGGCCTCGACGGCGAGTTGATGGCCCTCGACCTGACGGAGTCACAGTTGACCCTGGCGGCGGCGGAACAGGCCGTCGCGGACGCGAATCGTTCGTACTACGCGAACGACTACGCCACGACGCTGCGGACCCTTCCGGCGTTGCTGGCGCAGGTCCGCGCCCTGGCGTCGGTTGGCGTCGGCGACGACCAGCTCGCCGCCCACGCCGTCGCCGCCGATGCCCACCAGGTCGCGGGGCAGCTGCTGATCCAGTTGCGTCAGGTCGACCTGGCGCACGTCGCCCTGACGTCGGCGTTCAACCACGCGTGCGCGTCCGGGCGACGGACTGTGGAGGCATCGGTCATCTGTTCGTTGACCTGGTTGACCCTGCGGCAGGGGCGGTTCACCGAGGCGGAACGGCTGGCGGTCCAGACCGCCGACCAGGTGGAGCCGCGACTGTCGACCGCCTCCGCCGAGGAGGTGTCGGCGTGGGGTTGGCTGTTGCTGAGAGGCGCGGCTGCCGCCGCCCGTGACGCACGTGACGACGCGGCGGCCGAGATGCTCGCCCTTGCCGATGCAGGGGCGCGTCGCCTGGCGAGCCGGGCTCCGACCGTCGGCGGGTTCACCACCCACGAGGTTCGGGTGATGCAGGTGGAGGCGGCTGTGATCGCCGGTCAGCCGGACCGGGCGCTGGAGCTGAGCGCCGGTGCCCTCCGGCAACCGGGGCAGGTCTCCACAGCGACGTGGCAGCGTCACCGCCTCGACGTGGCCTCGGCCCGGGTGCAACTGGGCCAGTACGCCGGGGCGACCGAGGTCCTGGTGGACCTCCGGGATCGGGCACCGGCGTGGCTCCGGCAGCAGCGGTACGCCCGGGACATCGTGCAGTCGATCACCGAAGGTCGTCGTCGGGCGATGAGCACCGAGCTGGCCGAACTCGCCGCCCTGGTGGGGTGTACGTCCTGACTCGTGCAGGTTGCCCGGGTGGCGGGGGATTCGAACGGCAGTCGACCGCTCCGCACCTGGGTCGCGACGCTCGGTGACGCGATTCTCTGATGGTGCGACCACTCAGGTCGCGATCGGAGGGGATGGCGATGTTCAAGCGGATGCGGCGACGGGGCGGGGATCCGGGGTCGGCTGGGGCCGCCCAGCAGGCGGCCGAGCACGAGGCGGCGCGGCAGCGGATCCTGGCCGAGGCCGAGGCCGAACGGACCCCGGTGGAGGACACCACCCGGGCGGTACCCGACCGGCGGTGGCGACGTGCGCAGGGATGACAACTCGGTGCCGGTGGGGCGGCGGGTCGCGTACTGGCGGAGTCGGCGCAACCTCAGCCAGCAGCAGTTCGCCGACATGGTCGGCAGGTCGAAGTCCTGGGTGGACAAGGTGGAACGGGGGGTCCGCCGCCTGGACCGGGTCTCCGTCCTGCACGAGATCGCGGCCGCACTGCGCCTGGACGTGGCCAGCTTCGTCGACCCGGTGGAGGCCGACCGGGGTGATCGGGCCGCCCCGGTCGGCCCGTCGGTGGTCGAGCTCCGGTCGGCGCTGGCCCGGTACGACACCGGTGTCCGGTCGGCTGCCGACCCCCGCCCGATTCCGCCGCCGGCCCGGCTCCGACAGGCCGTCGACCACGGCTGGCTCTCGTTGCAGCACGCGGCGTACGACAGGTTGGTGCGGATGCTGCCGGGCCTGCTGGTCGACGCCCAGCGGGCTCGCGCCGACCGGCGCGACGAGGCGACGGCGGGGCTGCTCGGTGAGGC
>NZ_JBEPEQ010000095.1:0-23801 GCF_040300925.1 Micromonospora sp. NPDC000207 | reverse complement strand
CCCTCCCCGACGGGTACGACACCGAGGTGCACCGGCGTGGCGGCCGGCTCTCCGCCGGTCAGCGGCAGCTCGTCGCCTTCGCCCGGGCCTTCCTGGCCGACCCGGCGGTGCTGATCCTGGACGAGGCGACCTCGTCGCTCGACGTACCCACCGAACGGACCGTCCAGCACGCCCTCGGCACCATCCTGGCCGACCGGACCGCACTGGTCATCGCCCATCGACTCTCCACTGTGGATACGGCCGACCGGGTGCTGGTCCTCGACGACGGTCGGATCGTCGAGGACGGCCCACCCGGTCGGCTGGCCACCACCGGTGGTCGCTACGCCGACCTGCACCGACAGTGGCGCGACTCGCTGCGCTGAACGCCCGTCAGCTGGTCTCGCCGGCCACCCCGAAGGAGCGGAGCCGGTCGATCGCCAGGACTGTGAAACCGACGCTGACCAGCGCTGTCATCACCGCCGCCACCGGCACCGAGACGGTGGTGGAGAGCAGGGCGGTGGGGGCGATCCGGTCGGCCAACGCGATCACCCACTGCTGGATGGAGAGCACCCGGGTGCCGGTGACCACGTTGCCGAGCAGACCCTCCCAGATCAGCACGTAGACCAGGCCGAGCAGGACCGGACGTCGGGTGACCAGGCTCAGCGCCAGGAACAGCGCCGAGTACGCCAACGCCCCGAGCGCCGCCGCGACGGCCAGCCCCAGGCCGAGACGGACCGAGTGGGCGAGCACCCCCGCGACGTAGAGCGGCACCGCGACGGTGACGGCGGTGACCCCGGCGGCCACCGCGAGCTTCGGCAGCACGATCTGCCACCGGGGCAGGGGCTTGGTGAGGATGTGCACCACTGTGCCGTCGTCGATCTCGGCACCCAGGACGCCGGTGCCGACGATCAGCGCGACCACCGGCAGGACCACTGCCAGTCCCAGGCCGACGAGCACCGCCGGACCCCACTGCCCGGGGTCCACCTTGAGCACCCGGGCGGTCACGGCGAGCACCACCACCAGCAGCGGAAGCGGCAGGAGCAGCAGGAACCGACGTCGGCCGAACAGCCCCCGCGCGGTGATCCAGGAAACTGTCGACACGTCAGGCCTCCACCAGGTAGGAGAACACGCTCTCCAGGGATTCGTCCTCGGGCACCAGGGCCGTCACCCGGATCCCCCGGCCCAACGCCACCTTGGGCAGCGCCCGGGTGAACGAGCCGTAGTCGCCGGCCCTGACTGTCAGCCCGGCCCGGTCCAGCTCCACCCCGGTCACCGACGGCTCGGCCATCAGGGCGACCGCCAGTGCCCGGTCGTCGGTGGAGCGGATCACGAACACGTGCGGCCTGTTGGTCATCAGCCGCCGGATGGTCCGGAAGTCACCGGAGGCGGCGAGCCGACCGGCCACCATCACCTGGACCGTCCCGGAGATCTGCTCGACCTCCTCCAGGATGTGCGAACTGAACAGGATCGTCCGGCCCGCGTCACCGAGGGAGTGCAGCAGGTTCATCATGTGCAGCCGCTGCCGCGGGTCCATCCCGTTGAACGGCTCGTCGAGCAGCAGCACCTGCGGGTCGTGGACCAGCGCGGCGGCCACCCGGGTGCGCTGCCGCATGCCCTTGGAGTACGTCCCGATCCGCCGGTCCTGGGCGGGCTCCATCTCGACCAGGCCGATCGCCCGACGGGCGGCGGCGGCCGGGTCGGGCAGCCCGTGCAGTTTCGCGCTGGCCAGCACGAACTCGTACGCGGTGAGGTAGCTGTGCACCGCCTCCCGCTCGGTGACCAGCCCGAGTCGCCGGTACACCTCGGGGTTGCGCCAGATCCGCTCGCCGCCGAGGGTCACGGTGCCCCGGGAAGGGGCCAGGAACCCGGCCATCATGTGCAGCAGGGTGGTCTTGCCCGCCCCGTTCGGGCCGAGCAGTCCGGTCACCCCCGGGCCGAGGGCCATTGTGACGTCGTTGACGGCGACCACGTTGCCGTACCACCTGGAGACCCCGGCGAGGTCCAGCGCGCTCGTCGCGGGGGCCGGCCCGGCGGCGGCCCCGGTCGCGTCCACCTGGTCGGTCACGCTCATCGGGTGGCCACCTTCCGGTATCGCAGCAGCAGCAACAGCACGGCGGTGGCGACCAGGGCGACGGTGACCGCCGCGTAGAGCGGCCCGAACCCGCCGATCGGCGGCCCGCCCGAACCCTCGGGAACCAGGAGGTCACCCAGGGCCCACGCGCCGGTCCCACCGACCAGTGTCGACGGGGAGGCGATCAGGGCCAGCTCGTTGACCGTCCGGGACGGCACGATCATGAGGAACCCGACGATCGGGGTGGTCATCAGGAAGACCGCCACGATCCCACCGGCGGCGAAGGCCCGCTTCCCGGTGAGCGAGGCGACCAGCAGCCCGATCGAGGCGAACACCACAGCCCAGAGCCCGGCGTAGAGCAGCCCCGGGAGCAGGTCCAGCAACTCGTTCCAGACCCCGCGTACCCCGTCGTCGACCGTGAACGCCGCGCCGAGGAACATCACCAGCTGAGGGCCGCCCAGCAGCAGCCAGAGCGCCGTCACCAGGGCCGCCAGCTTGGCCAACGCGTAGTCCCCCCGGGGCAGGGGCCGGGAGAAGTACAGCGGCAGGACCCCGCTGTGCAGGTCCCGGGAGACCAACTCCGGCGCGGCCACCGCGACGAAGAAGATGACCAGCCAACTCATCGAGTCGGCGAACTGGGCGTAGGTCATCACCACCTGACCCAGCTGGGTACGCACCGCTGTCAACCCGGCCGCGGTGATGGCCACCACGCCCACCACCAGCCAGGGGAAGATCTTGGCCTTGGCGCTGCGCCCCAGGCCGAACGAGGTACGCAGACCGTGCAGGTACAGCGCGCCGAAGACGTGTCGGCGACCCAACCGGGGGCCGGTGTAGCGCTGGTAGCCGATGTCGTGGATGACGCCGGTCGGCTCAGACATTACTCGGCTCCCTCGGGGCGAACAGCTCGGCCACCCGGTGCCGCCGCTGGTCCAGCCGGTGCAACGGCAGGTCCAGCTCGGCGACCGCGCCGAGGATCAGGTCGTACGTGCCGTCGTCGGCGAGCGGGACGAGCAACATCCGCCCGTCCCGGGTCACCGGCAGGTCGAGGGCGGTGAGTCGACCGGCCAGCTGCTCGGTCCCCTCGCTCACCTCCACCGCGAGGACGTCGGTGGCGGTGGTCATGGCGGTGATCCGGTCGGCCCGCAGCAGCCGCCCACCGTCGATGGCGACGAGGGTGTCGCAGATCCGCTCCACCTCGCCGAGCAGGTGCGAACAGACCACCACCGAGATGCCGAACTCGGTGCCGATCCGGTGGATCAGAGCGAGCATGGCGTCCCGACCGGCCGGGTCGAGGCCGTTGGTCGGCTCGTCGAGCAACAGCAGGTCCGGGTCGTGCACCAGGGCCTGAGCCAGCTTCACCCGCTGCTTCATCCCGGTGGAGTAGCCCCCGACGGCCCGGTGTCGCTCCTCGTGCAGCCCGACGTGGCGCAGCGCCTCGGAGGCCCGCTCCCGGGCGACGGTACGCGGCAGCCCGCTGATCCGACCCAGATGGGTGACCAGCTCGGCGGCGGAGAGGTCCGGGGGGAGGGCGTCGTGCTCGGGCATGTACCCCACCCGGGCCCGCACGGCGGCGGGATCGGTGGTCGGGTCGAGGCCGAGCACCCGGACCCGCCCGCTTGTCGGTCCGAGCAGGCCGAGCAGGATCTTGATGAGGGTCGACTTGCCGGCGCCGTTGGCACCGACCAGACCGATGACCCCCGGCTCGACCGCGACGGTCAGGTCGGCCAACGCGGTGACCCTGCCCCCGTACGTCTTGGTCAGCGACTCGGTCGCGATGAGTGTCACGTGGCCCAGCGTAGGGAATCGACGCCCGCCCGGGTATCAGGAAACGGCTCCGGGGATCCCCTGAGATCCGTTCCCCCGGGTCCTCCGGGTGATCCCCCGTGACCTTCGCCGCGTACACCTGCCCCCACCTGGGCACCCTTCCCGAGCCGGGCCCGCTGCGCCCGCACGGGGGAGTGGCGCTCTCGACCGATCGGCGGACGACTGAGAAACTGTGGGCCGGCCAGGGAGTGGAGGTTGCGGATGAGCAACGGGTGGGTGCCCGACGAGGTTCTTCGGGACGCGCCGGCATACACGCCGCGCCCCACGGAACTGGCCGATCTGGAGTTGCTGCTGACCGGGGCGTACGCGCCGCTGACCGGGTTCATGACCCGGGCCGACCTGGTCTCGATCAGCCGTCGGGGGCGACTCGCCGACGACACTCCGTGGCCGGTCCCGGTGGCCCTGCAGATCCCGACCTCGCTCGCCCAGACGCTGGAGGTCACCGACCCCGCCCGGCGGGTGCTGGTGCTCACCGACGCGGAGGGCGCCCCGGTGGCGGCGCTCGACGTGGCCGACGTCTGGCCGGTACGCGAGGGCACCGCCGGTGCCGGTGGGCGCGTCCAGCGGCTCGGCGACGGTGGACACGGCCCGTTCCAACGGCTGCGCCGCGACCCGGGGGAGGTACGCGAGCTGATGCCCCAGGGCCGGGTCCTCGGGGTGATCGCCGACCGGCCGCTGCACCGACCCCAGCTCGCCCAGATCGCGCACGCGGCCCGGACCCTCGGGGCGCACCTGCTCGTCATGATCCCGATCAACGAGCACCCCGGAGGGCTCCCCCCGGAGTTCCTGGTACGCAGCGTCTTCGCCGCCCGGGACCGGATGCCGACGGCCACGATCATCACGGTGCCGTTGGCCCGCCGCCGGGACGAGATCAGCGACGCCCTGCTGCGGGCCCGGGTCGCCGCCGCGTACGGCGTCACCCACCTGCTCTCCACCGGCGAGTCGCTCTCCGGTGCCGGGCTGCGGGTGCTGGTGCCCCGGGAACTGGCCTACGACAACCGGGACGGGCAGTGGCGGTGGCGCGACGACATCCCGCCCCGCAACCGTCGGCTGGCGCTGAGCCAGCAGGAGATCGACGACCTGCTCGACAGGGGCTTCCCGCTCCCCGAGTGGCACACTCCCCCGGCGGTGGCCAAGGAGCTGGTCCGGGCCCGTCCGCCCCGACGTCACCGGGGGCTGGTGGTCTTCTTCACCGGGCTCTCCGGCTCCGGCAAGTCCACCGTCGCCCGGGGGCTGGCCGACGTGCTCCGGGAGCAGGGCGACCGGACCGTGACACTCCTCGACGGGGACGTGGTCCGACGGGAACTCTCCGCCGGGTTGAGCTTCAGCAAGGCCGACCGGGATCTCAACGTCCGCCGGATCGGCTGGGTGGCCGCCGAGATCGGCCGACACCGGGGGGTGGCGATCTGCTGTCCGATCGCCCCGTACGCCCAGGCACGCGCGACCGCCCGGGAGATGGCGGCGACCGCCGGGGCAGGATTCCTGCTGATCCACGTGGCCACCCCGCTCGAAGTCTGCGAGCAACGTGACCGCAAGGGTCTGTACGCCCGCGCCCGAGCCGGTCTGATCACCGGGATGACCGGCATCGACGACCCGTACGAGGAGCCCGCCGACGCCGAACTGGTCCTGGACACCTCCAAGGGCACTGCCGAGGAGGCGGTCGACGCGGTGATGCACCTGTTGACAGAGACCGGCTGGGTGGAACCACGACTGCAACCGGCCTGACCGGGGCCGGGACTGACCATCGTGCTTCCGCAGGGGAGCCGTGCCGGGGAGGGAACGGCGCCGTGCGGCGTACCAGGATCACGTTGGCCGACGGCCGCGACCTGTTCTACTTCGACGAGCGCGACGACGTGCTCCACGACCATCCGGACCGGCGGGAACTGCCACCACCGCCGCCCGCCTCGCAACTGCGGTACGACCCGCTGACCGACGAGTGGGTGGCTGTCGCCGTCCACAGGCAGACCCGCATCTTCCTGCCCTCGGCCGACAAGTGTCCGCTCTGCCCGTCGACGGCCGACAGGTCGAGCGAGATCCCGGCCCCGGCGTACGACGTCGCGGTCTTCGAGAACCGGTTCCCCGCACTGAGCGCGCGCGTCGCCGACGACCCCGGGGAGATCACACCGTTCACGCCGGTCCGGCCGGGGCAGGGCCGCTGCGAGGTGGTCTGCTTCACCGACGAGCACACCACCTCCTTCGCCGACCTGCCGCCGACCCGGGTCCGTACCGTGCTGGACGCCCTCGCCGACCGCACCGCCGCCCTCGGCGAACTGCCCGGCGTGGAGCAGGTGTTCTGCTTCGAGAACCGGGGCGTGGAGATCGGGGTCACCCTGCACCACCCGCACGGGCAGATCTACGCGTACCCCTTCGTGACCCCTCGGACCCGGGCCATGCTGGCCGCCGCCCGTCGGCACGCCGAACGAACCGGAGGACGCAACCTCTACGCCGACGTGTTCGCCGCGGAACGCGCCGCCGGGGATCGGGTGGTCGCCGCCAACGACCACTGGACCGCGTACGTCCCGGCCGCCGCACGCTGGCCGTTCGAGGTCCACCTCGCACCCCACCGGCCGGTGCCGGACCTGCCCGCCCTCACCGACGCCGAACGGGACGCCTTCGGCCCCCTCTACCTGGACCTGTTGGGCCGCTTCGACAGGCTCTTCGACAGGCCCATGCCCTACATCTCGGCCTGGCACCAGGCCCCGGTCCGACTCGACAGGGAACTGGCCCACCTGCACCTGCACCTGTTCAGCACCCGGCGGGCGGTGGACAAACTCAAGTACCTGGCCGGGTCGGAGTCGGCCATGGGAGTCTTCATCAGCGACGTCGCCCCGGAGCGCGCCGCCGACCTGCTCCGCGCCGCCTGACCGCCCTCGCCGCCTGACCGCTCAGGCCGCCTGACCGCCCTCGTGCGCTGGGGAAACGGGGCGCGGGGGGCCCGGGACAGGGCCCCCCGCAGGGAAGGGACGGTCGGCTGTGCACGACAGCCGGGAAGGCTGGCTGGTCGGCACTCACGTCCGCGAGGCGACCGTGTCAACCCCCTTGGACACGACTGGCACCGCGTCCACCTCTTGCAACGAGCCACGTTCCCGCCGGTGACGCCGTCCCCCGCCGGGCGGTCGGCCCGCCGAATCCACCGCCCTGCCGGAACGACGGAGCCCGCCGGGCCACGGAGGGCCGGCGGGCTCGGTCGGTACGACGCGGAGAATCAGGCCGAGAGCTTGCGGGCCAGGTTCTCGTCCAGGGTGTTCATGAACTCGTCGGTGGTCTGCCACGGGGCGTCCCGGGAGATGAGCAGCGCCAGGTCCTTGGTCATCTGGCCGCTCTCGACGGTGTCGACGATGACCTGCTCCAGGGTGTTGGCGAACTCGGTGACCGCCGGGGTGCCGTCCAGCTTGCCCCGGTGGGCCAGGCCCCGGGTCCAGGCGTAGATCGAGGCGATCGGGTTGGTCGAGGTCTTCTCGCCCTTCTGGTACTGCCGGTAGTGCCGGGTGACGGTGCCGTGGGCGGCTTCCGCCTCGACGGTCCGGCCGTCCGGGGAGAGCAGGACCGAGGTCATCAGGCCGAGCGACCCGAAGCCCTGCGCGACGGTGTCGGACTGCACGTCACCGTCGTAGTTCTTGCAGGCCCAGACGTAGCCACCCTCCCACTTGAGCGCGGCGGCGACCATGTCGTCGATCAGCCGGTGCTCGTAGGTGATGCCGGCGGCGTCGAACTCGCTCTTGAACTCGGCCTCGAAGACCTCGGCGAAGATGTCCTTGAACCGGCCGTCGTACGCCTTGAGGATGGTGTTCTTGGTCGACAGGTAGACCGGGTAGCCCCGGTCCAGGCCGTACCGGAACGAGGCCCGGGCGAAGTCCCGGATCGACTCGTCGTAGTTGTACATGCCCATGGCGATGCCGCCGCCGGGGAAGTTGGCGACCTCCAGCTCGACCGGCTTGGAGCCGTCGGCCGGGGTGTAGGTGATGGTGACCGTACCCGGGCCGGGGACGACGAAGTCGCTGGCCTTGTACTGGTCGCCGTGGGCGTGCCGGCCGATGATGATCGGCTTGGTCCAGCCCGGCACCAGCCGGGGGACGTTGGACATGATGATCGGCTCGCGGAAGACGACACCGCCGAGGATGTTACGGATCGTGCCGTTCGGCGACCGCCACATCTTCTTCAGGCCGAACTCCTCAACCCGGGCCTCGTCCGGGGTGATGGTCGCGCACTTGACGCCGACGCCGTGCTCCTTGATGGCATTGGCGGCGTCCACGGTGACCTGGTCGTCGGTCTCGTCACGGTGCTGGATCGAAAGGTCGTAGTAGTGCAGGTCGACGTCGAGGTAGGGCAGGATCAGCTGCTCCCGGATCTGCTTCCAGATGATCCGGGTCATCTCGTCGCCGTCGAGCTCTACGACCGGGTTGTTTACCTTGATCTTCGCCATCGGCCGGCGCTCCTCTCAGGGGACACATGCTCAAGCAGTACGAGCGTACTGGAAAGTGCCCCGCACCCCCCACCCACCCTCACCACCACCGTCCCCCACCGTCCCCCGCCCTCCCGCTCTCGCTCGGTGATCAAGGGATTTGCGTCAGTAGAACTCGATCCCATGACGCAAATCCCTTGATCACCGAGGTGGGACGGGGACGGCGTGGGGGGGGTGGGTGGGGAGGGGAGGGTGGAGGGGGTGGGTGGGGTGGGTGGGGTGGGTTGGGAAGGCGGCGGGGGCGGGGCGGCGGTTGCCGGCCCGCCCCCGGCGGTCGACTCAGGTCACATGTTGGCGACGTCGGACTGCTTGGCGCGAACCGCCTCGGCGGCCTCCTTCAGACCGGCCAGCTCGTCGGCGTCCAGGTCGGTCTCGACGACCCGCTTGACGCCCTCGGCCCCGATCGCCGCCTCGACACCCAGGTAGACCCCGGAGATGCCGTACTCGCCGTCGACCCAGGCGCAGACCGGCATGACCTCGCCGGAGTCCTCGGCGACCGCCTTCGCCATCCGGGCGGCGGCTGCCGACGGGGCGTAGTAGGCCGATCCGGTCTTGAGCAGCGCCACCACCTCGGCACCACCGTTGCGGGTCTTGACGACCAGCTCCCCGATCTGCTCGGCGGGCATCGCGTCGCGCAGCGGCTTGCCGTTCACGGTGCTCTGCGACGGCACCGGAACCATGGTGTCACCGTGCGAGCCGAGGGTGAGGGTCTTCACCGACTTCACCGGTACGCTCAGCGCCTCGGCGACGAAGTTGGTGAACCGGGCGGTGTCCAGCATGCCGGCCTGGCCCAGGACCCGGTTGCGGGGGAACTGGGTGGCGAGCTGGGCCAGCGCGGTCATCTCGTCGAGCGGGTTGGAGACCACGATCACCACGGCGTTCGGGGCGTACTTGGCGACGTTCTCGGAGACCTGACGGACGATCTTGGCGTTGGTCGCCAGCAGGTCCATCCGGCTCATCCCCGGCTTACGCGGCAGGCCGGCGGTGATCACCACGACGTCGGAGCCCTCGATGGCCTCGTACCCCTCGCCGTTGGGGCCGGTGGTCGCGCCGACGAGCTTGGTCTCGAAGCCCTCGATCGCCCGCGACTGGTTCAGGTCCAGTGCGAGACCGGCGGGCTTGCCCTCCACGATGTCGGTGATGACGACGGTGTCGAAGACGTCGTACTCGGCCAGGCGCTGCGCGGTGGTGGAGCCGTAGAAGCCGGCCCCGACGACAGTGACCTTCTTACCCATGGACGTCCCACTCCCTGATGCCAGTCGGTTTTCCGGACCGTATCAGTCATCCTGGCATCGGGCAGGCCAGGGGCGGACGGATATGACCTGCTCCGCCCCCGGCAGGAACAGGACTAGCCCTCGGCCCGCTCCACCACGTTGGTGAGCAGCATCGCCCTGGTCATCGGGCCGACACCGCCGGGCATCGGGGCCAACGCCCCGGCGACCTCGGCCACCTCCGGGTCGACGTCACCGGTGTAGCGACCCTTGCCGTCCGGGCCGATCACCCGGGTGATCCCGACGTCGACCACTGCCGCCCCCGGCCGGATCAGGTCCGCGGTGAGCAGACCCGGCACCCCGGCGGCGACGATGACGATGTCCGCCTCCCGGGTGTGCGAACCGAGGTCGAGGGTGCCGGTGTGGCAGAGGGTGACCGTGGCGTTCTCGCTGCGCCGGGTCAACAGGAGCCCGAGCGGACGCCCGACGGTGTTGCCCCGGCCGACCACCGCCACCTTCGCGCCGCGCAGCGGTACGTCGTAGCGGCGGAGCAGTTCGACGATCCCGCGCGGGGTGCACGGCAGCGGGGCGTCGTACCCGAGGACCAGCCGGCCCAGGTTGATCGGGTGCAGCCCGTCGGCGTCCTTGTCCGGGTCGATCAGCTCCAGCACCCGCTGGGTGTCCAGGTGACCGGGGAGCGGCAACTGGACGATGTACCCGTGGCAGGCCGGATCGGCGTTCAGCTCGGCCAGGACCGCCTCGACCTGTTCCTGGGTGGCGTCGGCGGGCAGCTCCCGACGGATCGAGGCGATGCCCACCTCGGCGCAGTCGCGGTGCTTGCCGTTGACGTACGCCTGGGAACCGGGATCGACGCCGACCAGGACCGTACCCAGTCCGGGGGTGATGCCGCGCTCCGCCAGTGCCTTGACCCGCGCCCGCAGTTCGTCCTTGATCTGCGCTGCGGTCGCCTTGCCGTCCAGTACCGTCGCCGTCACGCCTCAGATCGTCTCACGCCCGACGGACGGCACGCCGTCGGCCCGGGGACCCGCCCGACCGGCGTCGATCCACGCCGACCCGGGGTCCGACCTCGACCCCGGGTCCGCGTCGTCGTCAGTGGAAGAAGTGCCGGGTCCCGGTGAGGTACATGGTCACCCCGGCCTCCTTGCAGGCCGCGATGGTCTCGGCGTCCCGGACCGAACCGCCGGGCTGCACTATCGCCTTCACCCCGGCGTCGATGAGGATCTGCGGACCGTCGGCGAACGGGAAGAACGCGTCCGAGGCCGCCACCGCCCCCCGGGCCCGGTCCTCACCGGCCCGGCTGACCGCCAACCGCGCCGAGTCGACCCGGTTGACCTGGCCCATTCCGACACCGACCGAGGCACCGTCCTTGGCCAGGAGGATCGCGTTGCTCTTCACCGCGCGCACCGCCCGCCAGGCCAGGACGAGATCCCTGAGGGTGTCCGGGTCGGCCGCCTCACCGGTGGCGAGCTGCCAGGTGGCCGGGTCGTCCCCCTCGGCGTCGATCGCGTCGCGCATCTGCACCAGGACCCCGCCGGTCACCGGCCGCCACTCCGCGGGCTGCGGGTCGAACGCCGGGGCGCGCAGCAGCCTGATGTGCTTCTTGCCCTGGAGGACCTCCACCGCCCCGTCGTCGTACCCCGGGGCCACCACGACCTCGGTGAAGATCTCGGCGACCTGCCGGGCCAGCTCGACGCTGACCGGACGGTTGACAGCGATGACCCCGCCGAAGGCCGAGGTCGGGTCACAGGCGTGCGCCCGGCGGTGCGCCTCGGCCACGTCCGCTCCGACGGCGATGCCGCACGGGTTGGCGTGCTTGATGATCGCCACCGCCGGCTGGTCCGGGAAGTCGTTCGCCGCCCGCCAGGCGGCATCCGCGTCGACGTAGTTGTTGTAGGACATCTCCTTGCCGTGCAGCTGCTCGGCCTGGGCCAGCCCGGGGGGGCCGTCCGGGTCGGCGTACACGGCGGCTCCCTGGTGCGGGTTCTCGCCGTACCGCAGGACCGCCTGGCGGCGCAGGGCCAGACCGACGAAGTTCGGCCAACCGTCCTGCGGCAGGTCCAGGGACCCGGCGAACCAGTCGGCGACCGCCACGTCGTACTCGGCGATGTCGGCGAACGCCCGCGCGGCCAGCGCCCGGCGCTGGGCGAACGTGAAGCCACCGTCGGCGAGGGCGGCCAGGACCGTCGGGTACGCGGCAGGGTCGGTCACCACCGCCACCGACGCGTGGTTCTTCGCGGCGGCCCGGACCATCGCCGGTCCTCCGATGTCGATCTGCTCCACGCACTCGTCGGGGCTCGCACCGGAGGCGACAGTCGCCTGGAACGGGTAGAGGTTGGAGACCAGAAGGTCGATCCCGACGATGCCGTGCTCGTCGAGCTGGGTGACGTGGCTGGACTTCCGCAGGTCGGCCAGGAGCCCGCCGTGGATCTTCGGGTGCAGGGTCTTCACCCGGCCGTCGAGGATCTCCGGGGAACCGGTCACCGTCTCCACGGCCGTCACCGGAACCCCGGCCGCCGCGATCGTGCCCGCGGTGCTGCCCGTCGAGACGATCTCCACACCGGCCTCGTGCAGGGCCTTGGCCAGGTCGGCCAGGCCGGTCTTGTCATAGACGCTGACCAGCGCCCGCCGAATCGGGCGGCGCTGGTCCGCAGTGGCACTCACGGTACGGTGACCTTTCTTCCGGTGATCGTCCAACCTTGGCGGACCAGCCGCCCGACCTGCTCGACGAGCTGACGCCGTTCGGCTTCCTTGATCCGCTCGGTGAGCGTCTCCTCGTCGTCGTCGGTCAGCACCGGCACCGCGACCTGCGCGACGATCGGACCGGTGTCCATCCCGGCGTCGACGAAGAACAGGGTGGCCCCCGTGACCTTGACCCCGTAGGCGAGGGCGTCACGCGGGCCGTGGATACCGGGGAACGCCGGCAGGAGCGTGTTGTGCGTGTTCAGGTACCTGTCGCCGAACGCGGCCAGGAACCTCGGACCGACGAGCTTCAGGAAGCCTGCCGAGATGACCAGGTCCGGTCGGTGCTCGGCGACCCGGGCGGTGAGCGCCGCGTCCCAGTCCTCCCGGGTGGGGTGGTCCTTGAGCCGCTCGACGAAGGTCGGCACCCCGGCCGCCTCCGCCCGGTCCAGACCGGCGATGCCGTCGCGGTCGGCCCCCACGGCCACCACCCGGGCGCCGTACGCCGGGTCGGTGCCCGCATCGAGCAGGGACTGCAGGTTGCTCCCGGAGCCGGAGACCAGGACGACGAGACGGGCGGCGGACGCGGGGTCGGTCACGCGGTCACCATATCGGGCGGCCGGCGTGACCCGACCGGTGGGCGAGGGCCAGCCCACGCCAGGCTCTTCCTCCCGGCGTGGACGGAGTCTGACCTGATGGGACAGGTCGGGTTCGTCACCGCGCGATGTCGCATCCGGCGGGTACGCTGCCGGTCGCTCGGTCCCGACGTCCTGCGGTTTCCTTTCCGCGCTGCGCGCTCGGTGTCCTGGCGCGATCATGGTTCATGAGAACCCACGTACCGACATGACCATCCAAGGAGCGTCCGACATGCAGCCCGGCAACCCAGGTCAGGACCCGTACGGCCAGCAGCCCGGCTCGGGCCAGCCCTACGGTCAGCAGCCCACCTCCGGCCAGCCCTACGGTCAGCAGCCCACCTCGGGGCAGCCGTACGGGCAGCCTTCCTCCTCGGACCAGCCCTACGGTCAGCAGCCCACTTCGGGCCAGCCGTACGGGCAGCAGCCCACCTCCGGCCAGCCGTACGGGCAGCAGCCCGCCTCGGGGCAGCCGTACGGGCAGCCCGACCCGTACGCCCCGCCGCCGCAGGCCCCGTACGGCCAGTCCGACCCGTACGGCCAGCAGCCCCCGTACGGCCCCGGCCCGACCTACCCGAACGCCGGGTACCCCCAGCCCGGCGGGCAGAACAACACCCTCGGCCTGGTCGCGATGATCCTCGGTATCGCCTCCATCCCGCTGGCCTGCTGCTACCTGGGCATCCCGCTGGGTATCGCGGGCGCGGTGACCGGCTTCCTCGGCCGCCAGAAGGCCGCCCAGGGCGAGGCCAACAACGGCAGCCAGGCCCTCACCGGTCTGATCTGCGGCGGCATCGGCATCCTGCTGGGCATCCTCCAGCTCATCCTGGTCGTGTTCGTGAACGTGAACCCGACCGGCTCCTTCTGACGGCAGCCCAGGACCGATCGCGGCCGACGACCGAACGCAGCCGACGATGGATCGCAGCGACCACCGATCGCAGTCGACGACCGATCGCGGCCGACCACGGATCGCAGCGACGACGTCGAGGGGCGTCCCTTCGGGGGCGCCCCTCGTCGCATTCTCAGGCAATCTTGGAGAGGTGTGGCCCCCGCGAGGGCCCCGCGAGGGCCGAAGTCTTCCAAGATTCCCGACGGCTCCGCGAGGTCTTCGGGGCCGGGTCGGTAGGGGTGGCAGGTGATTCGCCCTACCGGGGGCGTCGGTCGGGGGCGCGGCCCGAGGTGAGGGCGCGGGTGGCGGCGGCACCGAGCAGGGCACCCGCCCCGACCACGGCCGTGGCGACGGCGGCCACCTGCCAGGCGACCGGGCCGATCTCGGAGAGCCGGCCGGACCCCAACGAGCCGCCCGACGCTGCCGCGGCGACCCCCAACATCAGCCCTGCCACCGGCCCGGCGACCGCCGCCGGGGCGAGCAACGTGGGCCAGCCGACCGGTGCCCGGTCGGAGGCGGCCCGACCTCGACCGGTGTACTCCCGGGCCGACCGGAGCATCCGCCGCGCCAACAACCAACCGGCGGCCATCGCCACCAGGACCGGCACCGCGAGCAGGGCGGCACCGAACCCCCCGTCCAGCGGCCCGCGCGGCAGTCCGGCAAGCAACGGTACGGCGGGAAGCGCCCCCACGGAGACCTCACTGGTCCGTACGGCGGTGTCGGTGCCGACGGCGAACCCGGGGCCGAGCAGGTAGCTGATGGACCAGACAGTGGCGTTCGGCGCGTACGCGAGGCTGACCAGGGTCACCCCGGCCTGCCCGGCGACTCCGGTCCGGTAGGCCCCGATCATGTCGGCGGCGTCCCCGCCCCCGGTGGCCACCGCCAGTCCGGCCGCACCCGCACCGGCGGCGAGGAGCAGCAGCCCGGCGACCAGGCCGGTGCGGACCCCGTCCCGCAGGATCGACGGCACCCGCTGCGCCAGGTCGGCGGCGACGCCGGTGGTCTGCGCGGCCCCGATCAGCGCCCCGAGGGTGCCGACGACGGTGAGGGTGAGCCCCGCCCGGACCGGGGAGGCGTGCAGCCCACCGGTGCCGGCCAGACCCGCGACGAGCGTGCCGATAGCGCCGTACCCGATGCCGACGGCAGCCGCCGCGACGGCCGCCTGGCGGGGTGAGCGGCTGTTCCGGGCGCCGATGGCCCGGGTGGCGTGCACTCCGGCCCGGGCCAGCCGCCAGACCGCGAGCCCGGTCAGGACGAGGGGGGCCAGGTGCAGTGGCCCGGCGGGGGTCTGCAACGGAACCCCGTGACCGAGCAGCCACCCGGCGAACCCGGCGAGCAGCGCGCCGCCGAGCGAGGCGGCCTCCTCGCTGAGCTGCGCCAGCCCGAGCACAACCGCGACGGGGACGTACGACGTGAGTGCCGCCCAGCCGGCGGCCACAGCGGCGGCCACCACGATCGGTGCCCGGCGGGGGCGTACGCCGGACCGGGGCCGGGGCACGACACGGCCTCGACCGGCGGCAGCCGGCGCGTCCGGGCCAGCCAGACCGGCCCGCTCGACCCGGCCAGCCCGCTCGGACCGCTCGACCCGGCCAGCCCGGTCGACCCGCTCAGCCCGGTCGACCCGCTCGGCCCGGCTGGCTCGGTCAGCCTGGTCAGCCCGATCGGACCGGTCGGTCCGACGCGACGGGCCGGGCCGGTCGGCGGGACCTTCCGGCCGGGTGCCGCCACCGCGGCCGGCGGGGCGGCGGGGCTGGTCAGGGGGGACGGAGGACATCGGTCCTACTTTGGCATGCCGAGCCCCGGTCGGCAGTCCGGTATCGCCGCCCGACGGTGGCGACTTCGGCGGTCTTCGGGCCGGGTGTGCTCGATCCGGTCTAGCCTCGGGCCAAGACGCGACCGTCGCCGTCGCGGCACCGACCGCTCGACCGACCGCTCGGAGGAAGCCGTGAACGCTCCGTATCCGCCGCCGCCACCCGCCGCCGGGCGGGATCGTACGACGCTCTGGGGAATCCTGGGGATCATCCTCGGCCTCATCTGCTGTGGCATCCTCGGCATCGTCTTCGGTTACCTGTCGATCCGGGACGCCAAACGATACGGACAGTCGCCGGTCCTGGGCTACCTGGCGATCGCCTTCGGCGTCCTGAACATCGTGGGCAGCTCGATCCTGCGAGCGACAGGTAACTATCCGTTCTGGAACGACTGAACCGACAGTCCCGCAACGGACCGAGGGAGCCGACCGGTCAGGTCGACTCCCTCGGTGACGTCCGTCAGTCGGCTCAACCCGCCGACATGATCTCCCGCATCAGCTTGGCCGTCTCGGTCGGCGTCTTGCCGACCTTGACGCCGACCGCCTCCAGCGCTTCCTTCTTCGCCTCGGCGGTACCCGCCGAGCCGGAGATGATCGCACCGGCGTGCCCCATGGTCTTGCCGGGGGGCGCGGTGAAGCCGGCGATGTAGCCGACCACCGGCTTGGTCACGTTGTCCCTGATGAACTCGGCGGCCCGCTCCTCGGCGTCGCCACCGATCTCGCCGATCATCACGATGGCGTCGGTGTCGGGGTCGGCCTCGAACGCGGCGAGGGCGTCGATGTGGGTGGTCCCGATGATCGGGTCACCACCGATGCCCACGCAGGTCGAGAAGCCGATGTCACGCAGCTCGTACATCATCTGGTAGGTCAGCGTGCCGCTCTTGCTGACCAGGCCGATCCGGCCCGAGCCGGTGATGTCGGCCGGGATGATGCCGGCGTTGGAGGCACCCGGGGAGGCGATGCCGGGGCAGTTCGGGCCGACGATGCGGGTCTGCTCGCCCTTGGACTTGTTGTACGCCCAGAACGAGGCCGTGTCGTGCACCGGCACGCCCTCGGTGATCACCACGGCCAGCGGGATCCCGGCGTCGATCGCCTCGACCACCGCGCCCTTGGTGAACTTCGGCGGTACGAAGATGACCGTGACGTCGGCCCCGGTCTGGGCGATGGCGTCCGCGACGGAGGCGAAGACCGGCAGTTCGGTCCCGTCGAAGTCGACGGTGGTGCCGGCCTTGCGCGGGTTGACCCCGCCGACCACGTTGGTGCCGGCGGCGAGCATCCGTCGGGTGTGCTTGGAACCCTCGGAGCCGGTCATCCCCTGCACGATGACCTTGGATTCCTTGGTCAGCCAGATAGCCATCGTCAGACCCCCGCAGCTGCCAGCTCGGCGGCCCGATCGGCCGCGCCGTCCATGGTGTCCACCCGCTCGATCAGCGGGTTGTTCGCGCCGTCGAGGATCGCCCGTCCGGCCTCGGCGTTGTTGCCGTCGAGGCGGACCACAAGCGGCTTGGTGACCTTCTCGCCCCGCTGCTCCAGCAGTGCCAGCGCCTGGACGATACCGTTGGCGACCGCGTCGCAGGCGGTGATTCCGCCGAAGACGTTGACGAAGACGCTGCGTACGGCCGGGTCGGAGAGCACGATCTCCAGCCCGTTGGCCATCACCGCGGCGCTCGCGCCACCGCCGATGTCGAGGAAGTTGGCCGGCTTGACGTTGCCGTGCCGCTCACCGGCGTACGCGACCACGTCGAGGGTGCTCATGACCAGACCCGCGCCGTTGCCGATGATGCCGACCTCGCCGTCGAGCTTGACGTAGTTGAGGTCCTTCTCCTTGGCCGCCTGCTCCAGCGGGTCCACGGCAGCCTGGTCGACCAGGTCCTCGTGGTCCGGGTGCCGGAAACCTGCGTTCTCGTCAAGGGTGACCTTGGCGTCGAGCAGCAGGAGGGTGCCGTCCTTGGTCTTGGCCAGCGGGTTCACCTCGACCAGCGTGGCGTCCTCGGCGACGAAGGCCTGCCAGAGCTTGACGGCGGTCTCCACCACCTGGTCGGCGACCTCGGCGGGGAAGCCGGCCGCGTCGACGATCTCGCGGGCCTTGGCCTCGTCCACCCCGGCGACCGCGTCGATCGGGGCCTTGACGACCTTGTCCGGGGTCTCGGCTGCGACCTGCTCGATGTCCATGCCGCCGGCGACGCTGGCGATGCAGAGGAAGGTGCGGTTCGCCCGGTCGAGCAGGTACGAGAAGTAGTACTCCTCGGCCACGTCGGCGGTCACCGTGATCATGACCTTGTGGACCGTGTGGCCCTTGATGTCCATGCCGAGGATGTCGGTGGCCCGGGCCACCGTCTCCTCCGCGCCCTCGGCCAGCTTGACGCCGCCGGCCTTGCCCCGGCCGCCGACCTTCACCTGGGCCTTGACGACCACCCGACCGCCGAGGCGTTCGGCGATCGCGCGGGCCTCTTCCGGGGTCGTTGCGACGCCGCCGGCGAGCACTGGCAAACCGTGCCGCTCGAACAGGTCCCGCCCCTGGTACTCGTACAGGTCCACGATTGCGCGTCCCGTCCCGTCTCCGCGGCGCGCCGTCGCGCCGCCACCAGCGTTGTGGAAAACATCTTGACGCCTGTCATCTGTTGACGCAGGCCATTGGCGCAGCCTAGCGAGAGCGGCGCGGACGGCGACCCAGCGGGTACGCGGTGTGCCCTACTGCACACCCCACCCGCAGCCACCGGCGGATTGTTCTCCGGCAGGTGCGTAACCACCGGGCAGAGGCGTCGTTGAGTCAGGTGTCGGAGCGCTGATGCCAGCGTGAAGACGGGAGCGGCCGATGCCCTGTCGGTCGAGGGGTGGCGGCGGGGCATCGTGCATAGAGGGGCCGGACGTGTGAGGGGTGCGTCCGGCCCCTCACCCTGTCCGCATACTCCCGGGCACCTCTTGCTTCCCACGTCCCCACACCTGGGGTGCGGTCAGCCGACCGGTTGGGCGACGTTCTCCCGTACCCATTCGACGATCGACGCGGTGGTCGCCCCCGGGGTGAAGATCTTGGCCACCCCGATCCGCTCCAACTCGGCCAGGTCGGCCTGGGGAATGATGCCGCCGCCGAAGACGACGATGTCCCGGGCCTCGCGCTCGTCGAGGAGTTCCAGCACCCGCCGGAAGAGCGTCATGTGCGCGCCGGAGAGTACGGAGAGGCCGATCGCGTCGGCGTCCTCCTGGATCGCCGTCTCGACGATCTGCTCCGGGGTCTGGTGCAGGCCGGTGTAGATGACCTCCATGCCGGCGTCCCGCAGGGCGCGGGCGACGACCTTTGCCCCCCGGTCGTGGCCGTCCAGACCCGGCTTGGCGACGACGACCCGGACACGAGAGCTCATCAGCGCACACCTTTCACCGGCTCTGCGGTACTCGTCATCGAACTCCGCAGTCTGACCTTAACGAACGGTAACCCGAACGGCTCATGGCAGGGAATCCCGGCCCCGGCCCGCCCCACGTCGGCCAATCAGACATCCGGGTGGTGACGGTCACTGTACGCAGCAGCCGGGCGGTAACGAGGCCCCCCGGTAAAGGTGACGAGATACCACACTCAGGGGCGAATTGGGACAAAATCCGGCGGGGAGTTCGGCGCTTGCGCTTGTGACTCCTGTGACGGTTGGCTACCGTGTCCACGGTTGTCATCAGGTCCTGGGCCGGGCGACAACGCGGAACACCGAGGTTCACCCGAACGCCAAGGTTCACCCGAACGCAGTGGGTCGGGTCGCCTCGGATCCCCGACAACGGAGGGTGTGCGTGCGCCAGCGCCTGTCGTCTGAGCCCGATCGATATCGCGGTCGTCGCCGCGTTCCCACCCCCCCACGTAGCCGCTACGCAGCCGTGGTCACCACGGCGTTCGTCGGAGCCGGTGTGGTGGCCCTCGGTGCCGGTGCCCTGCCCGACGCCAAGAGCGTCAGCCCCTCGGTCCTCGACGAGCTGCGCGCGTCGGCCGCCCTCAGCGAGGATCTGGCCTCCCGTGGCGAGTCCGCCGAGCGCGCCTCCCGCGACAGTGGCCGGGGCGGCGCCGACGAGATCAGCGCCGAAGAGGTCTGGCTGCTGCCCCTGCAGGGGTACGACTTCACCTCGCCGTACGGAATGCGCTGGGGCAAGCTGCACACCGGCGTCGACCTCGTCGCCCCGGAGGGCACGCCGTACGTCGCGATCCACGCCGGGAAGGTCACCAAGGCCGGCTGGTTCGGCGGGTACGGCTACGCCGTCATCGTCCAGCACGCGGACGGCAGCGAGGCGATCTACGGTCACTCCTCGGCGGTCAGCGTCCAGGAGGGTCAGCAGGTGAAGGCGGGCGACCAGCTCGGCCTGGTCGGTAACACCGGCCACTCCTACGGTTCCCACCTGCACCTGGAGGTGCATGTCAACGGGGAGCCGCTGGACCCGGTGCCGTTCCTCCAGGAGCGCGGAGTGGACATCAAGCTGCAAGTCGAGGCATTTTACAGCGACGTGTCGACTTCCTGACGCTCCGTAAAACATGGTTACCGCCCGGATCGGTTGATCCGGGCGGTTTTCTGTGCCCGGTTCGAGGCGAAGGTGACCCGGGTCACGGCGAAGAATGTGAGCACCACCACCACCCAGCATGATCACTTTTCCGGATGTTCCCTCCCGAAGGAGGAGATACCCGGACGCCGACCGCCGGTCGGCGTGGTGCGTCCTCCGGACCAGGTACCCACCCCGTCGTCGGCCGACACCAGTATTTCCGGGTCAGCGCCCCCGACTGGGAAGGTCACCCGTGCACGACAGCCTCACCCCCAGCGAACCGAACGACAGCAACCCGAACAGCGACGGACCGAACGGCAGCACCACGAACAGCGGCACCACGAACGACAGCGACCCGAACGGCATCGCCCCGGTCCGGCACCGGCGCAGGCCCCGACTGAGCGGCCGTACCGCCTGGGTGGTCGCGGGAGCGGTCGCCCTGGCCGGCCTCGGTGTGGCCGGCGCCTCGGTCGCCACCGAGCGCTCCGAGGCCGAGACCGGTGCCGTCGCCCTCGACGACCGGCTGGCGGCCGAACGCACCGCCGCCGACGACAGGGCGGACCGGTCGGTCCGCGAGTCGGCCACCCCCACGCCCGAGCCCGGTGCGTCGACGGCCGACCCGTCGCCCACCGCCACCACCCCGGCCCCGACCAGGACGACCACCCGCCCGGCCACCCCGAAGGCCGCCCCGAAGAAGACCACAGCGAAGGCCACCCCGAAGAAGACGCCGACGAAGAGCGCCGGCACGCCGAAGGCTGCCTGGGTCAACCCGATGCCGGGCGCGGCGGTCACCAGCTGCTACGGCCCCCGGTGGGGGACGCTGCACGCCGGCATCGACCTCGCCCTACCCGCCGGCACCCCGATCCGCGCCGCTGCCGCCGGCACCGTTGTCAAGGCCGGTGACGTGGGCGACGGCTACGGCATCTCGGTCTTCGTCGACCACGGCAACGGCTACCTCACCCACTACGCCCACCTCAGCGTGGCCAGTGTCGCGGTGGGTGCGAAGGTCACCGCCGGTCAGCGGATCGGCAGCGAGGGCTCCACCGGCGACTCCACCGGACCTCACCTGCACTTCGAGGTCCACCAGGGCGGCATGTGGAACCAGATCGACCCGGGCCCGTTCATGCGGGAACGCGGTGTCGACCTGGGCTGCTGAATCCGGCTCACGCCCCCGGTCGGCTCCCCGTCGGCCGACCGGGGTCAGAGCTTCTCGACCGGGGCGTGCCGCAGGACCAACCACATGGTCTGGTCACCGAAGTCGATCTGCGCCCGCGCCCCGGCGCCGTGGCCCTCGACAGCGAGCACCCGGCCCAGTCCGTACCGCTGGTGGTTGACCCGATCCCCGGCCGCGACCTTCGGTCCCTGGGGTAGCTCGCTGGCGGTGGTCAGCCGACTCCCGTCGACCCCGAGCCGCTTGGCCAGCTGGGCCGCCTTCGGGGTGCCGCCGGTGAAGCCGGACCGCCCGCCCGGGGCCCGGTCCGCCCGGCCGCCGACGCCGCCGCCCCCACCCGCCCACGAGGTGTACGACCCCTCGGTGCGCTCCCAACGGACCAACTCCGCCGGAAGCTCCTCCAGGAACCGGGACGGGGGGTTGTACGCCGGCTGCCCCCAGGCGGAGCGGGTCACCGCCCGGGACAGGTAGAGCCGCTGCCGGGCCCGGGTGATCCCCACGTACGCGAGCCGACGCTCCTCCTCAAGCTCACGGGTGTCGCCCAGGGAGCGCAGGTGCGGGAAGACCCCGTCCTCCAGCCCGGTCAGGAACACCACCGGGAACTCCAGCCCCTTGGCGGTGTGCAGGGTCATCAGGGTGACCACCCCCTGGTGGTCGGGGTCGTCGCTCGGAATCTGGTCGGCGTCGGCGACCAGGGCGACCTGCTCCAGGAACCCGGCCAGCGTCGCGCGTTCCCCCTCGGCACCGGTCGCCTCGATCCGCTCGGTGTACTCCCGGGCCACGCTCACCAGTTCCTGGAGGTTGTCCACCCGGCCGGCGTCCTGCGGGTCGAGGCTCTCCTCCAGCTCGGTCAGGTAACCGGAGCGGGTGAGCAGCGACTCCAGCACCTCCTCCGGGGTACCGGTCTCGGCCAGTTCCCGCGCCCCGTCGAGCAGCGCCACGAAGTCGCCGATCCCGTTGGCCGCGCGGCTGGAGATCCCCGGGGCCTCCCGGGCCCGGCGCAGTGCCGCGCCGAAGGAGATCCGGTCCCGCGACGACAGCGCCTCGACGCAGGCCTCGGCCCGGTCCCCGATCCCCCGCCGGGGGGTGTTGAGGATCCGACGCAGGCTCACCGTGTCGTCGTCGTTGACCACCGACCGCAGGTACGCCAGCGCGTCCCGGACCTCCTTACGCTCGTAGAAGCGCACCCCGCCGACCACCTTGTACGGCAGGCCGACCCGGATGAACACCTCCTCGAAGACCCGGGACTGGGCGTTGGTGCGGTAGAAGACGGCCACGTCACCGGGGCGGGCCGCGTCCTCGTCCACCAGCCGGTCGATCTCCCGGGCGACCCAGTCCGCCTCGGCGTGCTCGGTGTCGGCGACGTACCCGACGATCTGCTCGCCGGGGCCGGCGTCGCTCCAGAGCCGCTTCGGTTTCCGGGAGGTGTTCCGGTCGATCACCGCGTTGGCCGCGCTCAGGATGGTCTGGGTGGAGCGGTAGTTCTGCTCCAGCAGGATCGTCCGGGCGTCGGTGAAGTCCCGCTCGAACTCCAGGATGTTGCGGATCGTCGCACCCCGGAAGGCGTAGATCGACTGGTCCGCGTCGCCGACGACGCAGAGTTCGGCCGGTTCGATCCCCTCGGTGCCCGAGACCAGCTCCTTGATCAGGACGTACTGGGCGCGGTTGGTGTCCTGGTACTCGTCGACCAGGACGTGACGGAACCGGCGACGGTAGCTCTCCGCGACGTGCGGGTGGGCCTGGAGCAGGTGCACCGTCGTCATGATCAGGTCGTCGAAGTCCAGGGCGTGTGCCTCGCGCAGTCGCCGCTGGTAGAGCGTGTACGCCTCGGCGAGAGCCCGCTCGTTGGGCCCCTTGGCCCGGGCGGCGAACTCCTCCGGATCGGTCAGCTCGTTCTTCAGGTTGGAGACCTGGGCGGCGAGCCCCCGGGCCGGGTAGCGCTTCGGGTCGAGGTCGAGTTCCCGGGCGACCAGCTGCATCAACCGCCGCGAGTCGTCCGCGTCGTAGATCGAGAAGGTGGACTTCAGCCCGGCGTGCTCGTGCTCGGCGCGCAGGATGCGTACGCAGGCGGAGTGGAACGTGGACACCCACATCAGCCGGGCGCGCGGGCCGACCAGGTCGGTCACCCGTTCCTTCATCTCGCCGGCGGCCTTGTTGGTGAAGGTGATCGCGATGATCTCCCCCGGGTGCACGTCCCGGGCCGCCAGCAGGTACGCGATCCGGTGGGTGAGGACCCGGGTCTTGCCGGATCCGGCGCCGGCCACGATCAGCAGGGGGGACCCGGCGTGGGTGACCGCGTCGCGTTGGGGGCCGTTGAGGCCCTCGACCAACTGTCCGGGGTCGAGTCGGGCACCGGGCCGGTGCGGCACTGTCGGCACGGGGTCGGGCGCGGACGGGGCTGCGGGGATGTCGAAGAGAGGATGCATCGCACGGCGAGTCTATGCCGACCGTCGGACAGTTCCCGGCAAGGCGTCCGGCGACGCGGTGGGCGACGGCGACTCCCTGCGCCACGACGGCACGGTGCCCGGCGCGACGACGGCACGGTGTCCGGC
>NZ_JBEPEQ010000094.1:0-24171 GCF_040300925.1 Micromonospora sp. NPDC000207 | reverse complement strand
TCCGTCGTGCCGCCGCCGGGGGGGGTTCGCGCTGCCGGCACCCACGACCCCCGGTCCCGGCAGCACGGACCCACGGCCCCCGGTCCCGGCAGCACGGACGCGTGGCAGAGTGTCCGGGTGGATGCGACAGGTCCGGCGGCCCGCCGGGTGCTGCGGCCCCCCGCCGACCACCGGTTGGGGGCGTCGGTCCGCGCCCTGACCTTCAGCAGGTACGACCCCTGTGCCCGGATCGCCGACGGGGTCTTCTGGTGGGCCACCCGCACCCCGGACGGCCCGGCCACCCTCGCCCTCCGGCCGACCGGCGGTGACCTGGTCGCCGAGGGGTACGGCCCCGGCGCCGGGTGGGTGGTCGACAGCGCCGACGCCGTCGCCGGGCTCCGCGACGACCTGACCGGCTTCGCCGAACTGGCCCGGTCACACCCGCTCGTCGCCCGGCTCGCCGCCCGGCACCGGGGGCTCCGGATGCCCACCACCGGGCTCGTCTTCCCCCGGGTGCTGCGGGCGATCCTGGAGCAGAAGGTCACCGGAACCGAGGCCTACCGGGGGTACGCGGCGATCGTGCGCCACTTCGCCGAACCGGCCCCCGGCCCGGTGCGGTCACTACTGCTCCCCCCGGATCCGGCCGCCGTCGCCGCCGCCCCCTACTGGGTCTTCCACCCGTTCGGGGTGGAGCAACGACGAGCGGAGACGCTGCGGCGGGCCGCCGCCCTCGCCGACCGGCTGCAACGCTGCGCGGACTCGGCGGAGGCCACCCGTCGACTCACAGCCGTCCCCGGGATCGGGCCGTGGACCGCCGCCGAGGTGGTCCGGGTCGCCTACGGTGACCCGGACGCGGTGAGCGTCGGCGACTACCACGTCCCCAACATGGTGACCTGGGCGTTGGCCGGTGAGCCGCGCGGCGACGACGCCCGGATGTTGACGCTGCTGGAGCCGTTCCGTGGCCACCGGGGGCGGGTCTGTCTCCTCCTCGCCGCCGAGGGCCTGCACGCCCCCCGCTACGGCCCCCGCATGCCGATCCGCTCCTTCGCCGGCTACTGACCGTCGGGCCGGACACGCCCGGCGGTGGACGGGGAACCGGGGCTTCGGCCTCGGGTCGATCTGGTTGACTGGGGCCGTGGACCTGCCGATCAATCCGCCGGTCGAGCCGATGCTGGCCAAGGCGGTGTCGTCGTTGCCGACCGACAGCGGGCTGACGTACGAGCCCAAGTGGGACGGCTTCCGCTGCATCGTCTTCCGCGACGGCGACGAGGTCGAGCTGGCCAGCCGGGGCGGCAAGAGCATGACCCGCTACTTCCCGGAGGTGGTGGAGCAGGCCCGGCGGCAGCTGCCCGAACGCTGCGCCGTCGACGGCGAGCTGATCGTCATCCGCCGGGACGGCCCGCAGGGACAGCCCCGGCTCGACTTCGAGTTGCTCGCCCAGCGAATCCACCCGGCCACGTCCCGGGTGAAGCTGCTCGCCGAGACCACCCCTGCCGACTTCGTCGCCTTCGACCTGCTCGCCGTCGACGACGAACTGCTCACCGACCGGCCCTACCCGCAGCGCCGGGCCCGGCTGGAACAGGCCCTCTCCGGGGTACGCCCGCCGATGCACGTCACCCAGGTCACCACCGACGCGGCGACCGCCCGACGGTGGTTCGACGTGTTCGAGGGCGCCGGACTGGACGGGTTGATCGTCAAACCGGCGGACCTGCCGTACGCACCGGGCAAGCGGCTGATGGCGAAGGTCAAGCACGCCCGGACCGCAGACGTGGTGGTGGCCGGATTCCGGTGGCACAAGACCGGCCCGGTGGTGGGTTCGCTGCTGCTCGGCCTCTACGACGACTCCGGGGTGCTGCACCACATCGGGGTCAGCTCCTCGTTCACCGCGGTCCGCCGCCGGGAACTCCTCGACGAGCTGGGGCCCTACCGGGAGGTCGACGGGGAACACCCCTGGGTGCACGGGGACCACGAGCGGGGGCAGCGGATCCCCGGCGGGGTCAGCCGGTGGACCGGGACGAAGAACCTGGAGTGGGAGCCGTTGCGCCCCGAACTGGTGTGCGAGGTGGCGTACGACGCGATGGAGGGTGACCGGCTGCGGCACACCGCCCGGTTCCTGCGCTGGCGACCCGACCGGGACCCGCGCTCGTGCGGATACGACCAGCTCGACAGGCCGATCCGGTACGACGTGGACGAGGTCCTGCGCGGGGATCCCGCAGCCGTTCGTGAGGACCCCGCGTAGCGTACCGTGGAGATCACCTGGGAGGTCGACAGTTGCCCCGTACGTCGCACCGGATCCGTCGGGTCCGGATCATCCTCGCCGGACTCGTCGCCATGGCCCTGGTCGCCGCCGGTTGCACCCTCCCGGCGTTCGCTCCCCGTACCGCCGACGACGGGGAGACCTCCGGGGAGCGGGCCGCCAACTGGCGACCCTGCCCCGAGGTGGCCCAGGAACTGGTAGGCCGGGGCGCACCCGACATGCGGTACGAGTGCGCGCGGATCGCCGTACCCCGTGACTGGGGCGACGGGACGGGGGCGACGGCCGGACCGGGCAGCGGGGAGACCTTCGAGATCGCCCTCCTGCGGGCCCGGTCCACCAAGCAGCGCGACCGGATCGGGTCACTGGTGATCAATCCGGGCGGCCCGGGTGGGTCCGGGGTGGACACCGCCGTCTATCTCTCCTTCGGGCCCGCCTTCGGTGGACTGCCCGACAGCATCACCGAACGGTTCGACATCGTCGGCTTCGACCCGCGCGGGGTGGCCCGTTCCAGCCCGGTGGAGTGCATCTCCGACGCCGACCTGGACGCCAGTTTCGGATCCGACCCCGACCCTGTCGGCCAGCAGGACTTCGACGACTACCGGGCGCTCAACCGCCGCATCGGTCAGGGCTGCGGCGAGAGGTACGGCGACCAGCTGTCGCTCTTCTCCACCGCACAGGCCGCCCGGGACATGGACGCGATCCGCTCGGCGGTCGGTGACGACAAGCTGACCTACCTCGGCTACTCGTACGGCACCCTGCTCGGCGCCACCTACGCCCAGCTCTACCCGCAGCGGGTCCGGGCCCTCGTCCTCGACGGGGCGATCGACCCCCGGCAGGACCTGGTCGCCGGGTCGGAGGGGCAGGCCCGAGGCTTCGAGCGGGCCTTCGACAACTTCGACAGGTGGTGTGCGGCGAACGCCGCCCGGTGCCCGATCGCCCCGGACGCCCGGGCGGCTGTCACCTCGGCGATCGACAAGGCCCGGTCCTCGCCGGTACGGGGGGCCGACGGCCGGGAGGCGACAGCCGGTTGGATCTTCTTCGCCGTCGTCTCCTCGCTCTACACCGAAGCGGGCTGGGAGGCGCTGGCCCGGGCGATCGACGAGTTGGCGGACGGGGACCCGACGGAGGTCTTCACCCTCGCCGACGGGTACGCCGGCCGGGAACCCGACGGGCGCTACTCCAACCTGTTCGACGCCAATCTCGCTGTGAACTGCTCGGACGACGCCCAGCGGCCGACAGTGGAACAGATCCGGCAGTACCAGTCGCAGTGGCGGCAGGAGTACCCCCTGTTCGGGCCGGCGTTGGCGACCGGGATGCTGTCCTGCGTCGAGTGGCCCGCCCGACCCGACCCGTACCCGACGGGACCCGCCGACGGGGCACCGCCGATCGTGGTGGTCGGAACCACCGGTGACCCGGCCACCCCGTACGAGCAGACCCCCGCCCTGGCCTCGATGCTGGCCGTCGGGCGGGTGGTGACCTGGGAGGGCGAGGGGCACACCGCGTACCCGAAGACCGCCTGCGTCGTCGAGGCGGTCGACGCGTACCTGATCGACCTGACGGTCCCCCCGGACGGCCTGCGCTGCCCGGCCCGTTGACCCCGGGGGACGGCGCGTCGACCAGTGGGTACGGCGCGTCGACCCGGGTGGCGCCCGGGTTCAGCCGTCGACCAGGCGGCCGTCGCGCAGGGTGAGGACCCGGTCGGCCAGGTCGATGAGCGCCGGGTCGTGGGTGGCGACCAGGGCCGTCGTCCCCCGGGCCCGCACCGTTGCCGCCAGCAGGTCCATCACCGACCGGCCGGTCTCCGAGTCGAGCTGGCCGGTCGGCTCGTCGGCGATCAGCAGGTCCGGTTCGTTTGCCAACGCGCGGGCCAACGCCACCCGCTGCTGCTGACCGCCGGAGAGTTCGTACGGGCGCTGTGCGGCCTGGTCACCCAACCCGACCAGCTCCAACAGCACCGCCACCCGCTCCTCCCGCTGCCCGGCCGGCACCTTCGCCAACCGCAGCGGTACGCCCACGTTCTCGGCCGCCGACAGGATCGGGATCAGCCCGAAGGTCTGGAACACGAAGCCGATGCGGTGGCGGCGCAGGGTCAACAGGTCCCGCTCCGCCGCCACCGCCACGTCGGTGCCGGCGACGACGATCCGGCCCGAGTCCGGCCGGTCCAGCCCGCCGACCAGGTTGAGCAGGGTGGTCTTCCCCGCCCCGGAACGTCCCCGGAGGGCGACCAGCTCACCGGTCCCGGCCGTGAACGACACGTCGGTCAGCGCCGCGACGGCCTGTTCGCCCCGGCCGAAGCTGCGGTGCACACCCTCGACCCGCACCGCAGGATCGGGCGACGCCCCGTCGACCCCCCGGACCACAGTCTCCGCCCTCACCGCTGCTCCCTCCCGTCGCCCCGGTCCGCCCCGGCACCGGCACTGTCGTCTCCCGGCCTGACCTGCACGTGGTCCGGGGCCAGGTCGAGCCGGACCCGGTCCCGCAACGCCAGCGCGTCGACGAAGGCCGCCGGCAGTTGCATCCGGCCGGTCCGGTCGAGCACCGCGTACTCCTCACTGATCACCTCGGTGGTGCCGTCCGCCCCGACCCGGGCGGTCCGGCGTACCTCGGAGGCGGTCCGCCCGTCCCGGATCGCGACTGTCCGACGGACCTGGGTGGCCACCGCCGGGTCGTGGGTGACCACCACGACGGTGACCCCCAACTCGGCGTTGATCATCCGGAGGGCGCCGAACACCTCCGCGCCGGTCGCCTCGTCCAACTCGCCGGTGGGCTCGTCGGCGAAGAGCACCTCCGGGTCGTTGGCGACCGCCACCGCCACCGCACACCGCTGCTGCTCACCCCCGCTGAGCTGGGCCGGTCGCCGGTCGGCCCGGTGGCCCATGCCGACCGTCTCCAACAGCTCCCGGGCCCGGTCCCGGCGGGCGCGGCGACCGCGCCGACCGGCCAGTCGCATCGGTAGTTCGACGTTCTCCACAGCCGTCAGGTACGGCAGCAGGTTGCGGGCGGTCTGCTGCCAGACGAACCCGGCGACCCTCCGCCGGTAGCTCAGGCGACGACGGGCGGAGAGGGCGAGCAGGTCGTAGTCGGCCACCCGGGCGATGCCCGCCGTCGGGGTGTCCAACCCGGAGAGGATGTTCAGCAGTGTCGACTTCCCGGAACCCGAAGCCCCCACGATCGCCACCAGCTCACCCCGGTCGATGACCAGGTCGAGGCCCTGGAGGGCGACCACCTCCACCCCTTCGCTGCGGTAGATGCGGACCAGACCGTCACAGACGATGTGCCCGCGCAACCGGTCCTGCCCGCCGGCCCGTTCGGCGGCCCGGCGGGCGGCCCGGCGCTGCAACGTGGCCAGGTCCGGTACGTCACCGGTCGGGGCCATGGTGCTCGTCATCTCGACTCCCCTCTGTCGATACGCAGCGCGTCCCCGAGACGCGACCGGCGGTTGTTCAGGATCTCCACGGCGAGGGCGAGGGCGAGGGCTAGCCCACCCAACCCGAACACCCCCGCGACCAGGGCCGGGTCGAACGTGACAGCCACCGGGGTGCCGCCGGTGAACGCCCGCAGGCCGAGCGTCGGGGCCAACAGCACCGGCAGCAGCGCCCCCACCAGCGCGCCGGTGAGCACCGCCACCCCGATCGGCGGGGCCAGTTCGATCAACAGCAGCCCCCGCCACTGCCCCCGGGACAGGCCGAGGGTGCGCAGCCGGGACACCGTCTGCGCCCGGTCCCGCGCCCCGGCCAGCACCGTGAGCGCGACGGCCAGCAGCGCCAACCCGGTTCCGCCGACCGCCCCGGCGAGGAAACCGAAGGCCAGCACCCCGTTCGCCCCACCCGTACCGTGCCGGGCGCGCAGGTCGGCCCAGGTCGACACGGTCACCGGCATCGGTTCACCGCCCGCCGCCAGCGCACCGCCGGACTGGAACCGCCGCTGTCCCTGGTCCCCGACGCGCTGCGCGGCGGCCACGTCCAGGTCCGCTCCGGCGACCAGAAACCCGGTGGGCACCGCCGGGTAGGCCCGGGTCGGCAGCGCCTGCCAGGGCAGGACGAGGAACCGGTCGGTGCCGGGGCGCACCAGCGGGAAGTCGACTGCCGTGTCGGCCACCCGGAACTCGTACCGCTGGCCCTGGAACTCGACGAAGGCGGACCGGTCCAGGCCCGCCTCGGCCAGCGCCCCCGCCACGGCCGGGGAGACCACAGCGGGGGCAGGTCCGGCCGGATCCGTCCCGACCGACAGCACCTGCGGTACCGCCACGTCCCGCCCGGCGCGGCGGGCCACGTCGGCCAGTCCCGGGCCGTCGACCACCAGGACCGTGACGTCCCCCAGCCCCGCGTCGGCGCCGAGGGCGTCCCGGGACAGCGTAGCGTCCGCCTCGTCGGCCACCGGGGTCACCGCCCGGACCCCGGGCAGCCGGGCCAGTTCGTCACCGGTCTCCGGGGCCAGCCGGAACCCCTCGACGAGCGCGTCGGCCGGTACCGCCCGGCTCGTCGACCGGTCCCGACCGGCCTCGATCCCGCCGGCCACCACGGCGCAGAACGCGGCGGTGGCGACCGCCACCACCACCACGACCAGTGGGGAGGTGAAGCCGGACCGGGCGGCCCGGGCGGCACCCAGGAAGGCGACCCCGCCCCGGGTGCCGGCGGCGACCCGACCCAGCAGCCGCAGCGGCCACGGGTACGCCCGCAGCGCCACAGTCGCCGCCGCCACCGCCACCAGCACCGGCACGGAGACCAGCAGCGGATCCACAGCACCCGGGGTCAGTCCCCGCCGACGCAACAGCACCACCCCGAGCGTCGCCAGCACCAGTAGCAGCACCTCGACTGTGAGGCGACGCGGGCCGGTGCCCCACCGGACGGTGTCCCGCCGACCCGTCGTCCCGTCGGGTACGGCCAGCGCCGCCACCGGCAACGCCGCGGTGACCCCGACGGCCACCGCCACCAGGAGCCAGCCGGTGCCGGCGGCGTCGCCCGGGACCAGGCGACCGAGCGACCAGCCCACCACCACCGCCGGGAGGACGACCAGGGCCGACTCGGCCAGGCAGTGCAGTGCCGGGCTGCTCCGGCCGCCGCCCCGCGCCCGGATCAGGGCGAACTCCTCCCGCCGGGCGCGGACCGCCAGGCCGGTCACGAGCAGGACCAGACCGGCCAGGGTGCCCAGGACCCCGGCCGCCACCACGGCGAGCAACGTCCGGGCGGCCGAGGCCGACGCGGCGAACTCCCGCAACGGCAGGTCCAGGCCCTGGGTGAACCGGACGCCGGGGAGGACGTCCCGCTGCATCCCGGTCAGCCCGTCGACCGTCGCGTCCAGGTCTCCCGGGGCGAGACGGTCGACGTCCACCCGGTAACGCCAGCTGAACCGCAGCGGCCACCCCTCGGCGGCGCGGGCGTCCAACGCCCCCGCCCCGACCAGGCCCACCGCGTTGAACGGTTTGCCGTCCCCCTCCGGTTCGACGACTCGCAGGACCGGGGGTAGTCCGGCCCAGATCCCGTCGGCCGGGTCGGTGGGGCGGAAGACCCCGACCACCACCAGTTCCACCGGCTCCGCACCGTCGTCGGGGCGCAGCGCGGCGAGGTCCAGGCGGCTGCCGACCCGCAGGTTGAGACCGGCGGCGACGTCGGCGGCGAGGGCCAGGGGGATCGGACCCGCCGCCGGTGGTTCGTCGGTGGGCCAGTCGCCGTCGACGAGGGTGCCCGCCCCGTCGGCCCCCGGTGACGTCCTCAACCGCAGGTCGACCAGGAGGTTCCGGGCCGCCAGGTCGGGGCCGGTCAGCCGACCGGGTGCCGCCTCGGCCAGGTACCAGCGGCGGGCCACCACGGCGCGTACCGGTGTCGGCATCCGCTCCGCGAACCGGTCCAGCTCCGCCCGGCGGGCCGCCACCGGTCCGGTGGCGTCGACGTACCCGGCCGGGTCGGCGTCGTACGTGAGGTCCCGCAGCACCGCCGGTCGGTCCGCCACGTGGTGCCGCAGGCCCTGTTCGGTGAGGCGGTCGGTGATCCGGGGCACCCCCTCCACCAGCCCGGCGACGAGGAGGGTCAGCACCGCCAGGAGCAGGAAGGTGGCCCGGTGGGACCGGATCCGCCGCAGGGTCTCGTGGACCGTCATCGCTGCGCCCCGATCCGTAGTCGGGCCACTGTCATCCGTTGTCGCAGCCCGGTGGCGACGACGGCGCTGCACGCCAGGGCCGCCAGCAGCAGACCGACCGAGGTCACGCCGACGGGCAGCCAGGGCAGGTGGAAGACGGCCTCGGGGATCGGGCGGTCGGCGGTGGGGGTGACGATCACCAGGGGTGCCGTCGCCGCCCCGACGAGCGCGCCGAGCAGCACCCCCACCCCCACGCCGAGCCCCGCCAGGAAGGTCTGCTCGGCCAGCAGGGCCCGGGCCAGCAGCCGGGGGGACCCGCCGAGGGTGTGCAGGACCGCGAACTCGGTCGACCGGTGCCGGGCGGTGGCCCAGACGTCGACGGCCAGCCCGACCAGGGCGAGCAGGACGGCACCGAACGCCGCCGCGAGCAGCCCGGTCCGGGCCGCCCGCCAGTACGGGTCGCGGGCGGCCGTCTCGGCGACGGCGATCCGGTCGACCACTGTGACACCGGACAGGTCGGCGACGCTCCGGACGGCGGTGGGCGGGGCGTCGGCGCGTACCCACCACTGCGGCACCGGCCGCACCACCCCCCGGGTCCGGGCCAACCGGTCCACCGCCGCCGGGAGGTCCAGCAGGATCGCGTCCCCGCCGGTGGTGGGCACCGCGTCGACCTCGCCGACGAACCTGACCGGCAGGGAGGCCCCCGGCAACCCCAGGGTGACCGTCTCCCCGGTCCGCAGGCTCAGCGCCGCCCGGACACCGGGGGTCAGGAGAGCCGGTACCGGTTCGGCCTCGGCGTCCGGCAGGACGCTGAACCGTACCGGCGGTTGGACCGACCACCAGCTCTCCCCCTTGGGTGGCAGCGGGAACTCCGCGCCGAGGGTGCCGGCGGTGGCGGTGGCGGGCAGTCGGACCTCGCCCCCGTCGGTGCTCACCCACCCGCCGTCGACCGACGCGGCCCGCCGGGTGCCGTCGGGGTCGACGGTGGCCAGGTCGGCGACGGTCAGCCGGTACCGGTCCCCCAGTGGCGGGGCGTCGACGGCGAACCCGACCAGCCGGATCGCCGCCCCGCCGGTGTCCGGCAGGTCGACTGTGACGCGCGTCGGCCGTCCGTCGCTGTCCGACTCGGTCATCGGCAGCCGGTACGCCTGCCCGTCGTCGGTGGTCAACAACATCGACACCGTCACCCGGTGCGGACGGGCCGGTTCCCGTACCGGGGTGCCGACGACGCCGGTGAGCTGCCGGGCCTCGGCGGGCAGCGCGATCCCGGCCGGTGCCCCCCGGGCCCGGACCAGCCTGTCGAACATCTCCGTCACCGGTTCGTCGGCGAGCCGGTCGTCGAGCCGGACCAGACCGGATGCCCCGGCGGCGTCCAGTCCGACGACTGCCACCGGCAGGTCGCCCCGCCCCAGTCGCAGCTCGTCGCGCCAGGCCGGTAAAGCCCGCCCGACCCCGTCGAGGGCGGCCAGCTCACCGGCCCGGCCCACCGGGGCGACCCCGCCCCGCTCGACCACCCGCAGGTCCGCGCCGACTGTGTGGTCGGCCTGGTCGCTGCGGGAGGTCTCCCAGGTGCTCAGCAGCGACCAGGACAGGGTGCTGCCGCCGACGGCCAGGGCGAGCAGCAGCACCGGCCCGGCGTGCGGTCGTCGACCGGCCTGCCACATCCCGAACACGGTGGCCGTCCACTGTCGCCTGTCGACGAGGCGTTCGGCCACCCGGGTCGCCGGTGGCAGCAACCGCAACGCCACCACCGCCCCGGCCAGGACCCCCAGGATCGGGGCGCTGGCCAGCAACGGATCGATGCCGAGTCGACCGTCGGCACCGGCCAGCGGTCCCGAGTACTGCCGCAGCTGGAACCAGGCCAGCGCCGCCGACCCCACCAGGGCCAGGTCGACACCGGCCCGTTGGACGGCCGCGCCCCGGCGGGGACGGGACCGGGACGCGAGGTCGGCGACGTAGGTCCCGGCCCGACGCAGCGCCGGCACCACCAGGGCGAGCAGAGCGCCGACCCCGGTCACCACTGCCACCGCCGGGCCGGGGCCGGTGTCGACCCCGCCGAGGTGACGCAGGACCAGCCCGGCCAGCGGTGGGGCGAGCAGGACGGCGGGGAACACCACCAGCCCCGCCTCCCGTACGGCCAGGCCGACCACCTGTCCCCGGGAGGCACCCCGGGCGCGCAGCAGCGCGGTCCCGGCCCGTCGGTCGTTGCTGAGCAGCGCGGCGACCAGCACGAGGGCGTACCCGCCGAGGACCAGGATCAGCAGCAGCGGGGTGAGCAGCGCGGAGCGGCCGACCAGGTCGGCTCGGGCGAGCCGGTCGACGAGGTGGTCGATGTCGGTGGCGCTCCGTGCCGACGTGCCGAGCCCGGCGGCCTCGGGCACCTCGACGGCGGCCTCGGCGACTGCCTGTTTGACCGGGGCGAGCCGTCCCGGTGCCACGGCGGCCAGGTCGGGCTGGACCAGCCAGGCGGCGGAGAAGGAACGGGGGAAGGACCTGTCGAAGTCCGCCGGATCCAACACGAACGGCCCGTACGAGGTGACCGGCCCGGTCGGGGCCGCGGCACCCACCCCCGGGGCCAACCGCCAGTACGGGTCGGTCGGGTCGCCGGGGTTCCAGACGCCGACGACGAGCAGATGGCTCTCCTGCTCGGAGCTCCGGTCCACGACGGGCACCCGCTGCCCGGCGCGGATCCCCAGCCCGGAGGCGACCTTCTCGGGCACTGTGACCTCGACCGGGTCCACGCCGGGGCGGGGCCAGCGGCCGGAGGTGAGTTCGGCGCGTCCGGCCAGGTCGGGCAGGGTGCTCAGGGTGGCGAAGACCGGGTCGTCCCCGTCCCGGTCCACGGCGGGCGCGTCGACCAGTTCCCGGCCGGTGCCGTAGCGGGCCGAGGCGACGGTGACCGGCACCCCGGCCAGCCCGTCGGCGAACCGGTCCCGGACGGTGCGGTCCCGTTCGGCGTACTCGGCGCGGTCCCGCCCGCCGGCACCACTGATCAGCAGGGTTCGTTCCTCGGCGGGCGCGGCGGCGAGCAGGCTCCGCTGACCGGCGTCGACAGCCTCCCGGTTGTGGTGGGCCAGGCCGGTGACCAGGGCCACCGCCACCAGGGCCGCCGTGGTGGCAGCGAGCAGCAGCCCGCGCGCCTCCCGCGCCCGCCGCAACACCAGTCTCATCCCCGCGCCTCCCTGCCCCCGGTTGACCGGTGACCAGGAAGAGGGGGTGCGCCCGGGAAAAGGTTCGCGCCCGTTACTTGATCGTTATCGGCCGATCCCCTTCGGACCCCTCCGCGGTCCGACTACCGGGGGCGGTCACGGTCCTTCGACGGTTGGACCCGCTTCGGTTCGCCGGGCATCTTCGGGTGGTCCGGCGGGTAGGGCAGGTCGCCCCGGTCGTCGGCGGCGTCCCGGTCCGCCCACTCCAACAGCGGGGTGATGTCCCACGGGGCGTCGTCGATCCCGGCGTGCGGGTCGCCCCGCTCGGCCAGCCGGGCCGCGACGGTCCGCAGGTCGAAGTCGTCCGGTTCGACGTCGGGCAGCTCGTCCCAGTCGACAGGGGTCGAGACCGTCGCCCGGGCGTTGGCCCGCAGCGAGTACGCGCAGGCGATGGTCCGGTCCCGGGCCATCTGGTTGTAGTCGACGAAGACCCGCTCACCCCGCTGTTCCTTCCACCAGGCGGTGGTGACCAGGTCGGGTCGGCGACGCTCCAGCTCCCGGGCCAGCGCGATGGTGGCCCGGCGGACCTCGGTGAACGTCCACCGGGGTTCGATGCGCAGGTAGACGTGCAGCCCTCGCCCCCCGGAGGTCTTCGGCCACCCGGTGGCCCCCAGCTCGTCGAGGATCCCCCGCAGCTCGCCGGCGGCGGCGACCGCCGTGACGAAGTCGGTGCCGGGTTGCGGGTCGAGGTCGACGCGCAGCTCGTCGGGTCGGTCGACGTCACCGGCCCGCACCGGCCAGGGATGGAACACGATGGTGCCCATCTGGGCCGCCCAGGCGACGTGGGCCAGGTCGGCGGGGCGGAGTTCGGCGGCGCTGCGTCCACTCGGAAAGCTGATCGTCGCCGTCGACAACCACGGGGGCACCCCCCGGGTCGGCACCCGCTTCTGGAAGAACATCTCCCCGTCCACGCCGTCCGGAAAACGCTGCAGCGTGGTGGGCCGGTCCCGGAGGGCACGCATGATGCCCTCCCCCACTGCGAGGTAGTACTCGAAGACGTCCGCCTTGGTGAAGCCACGCTCCGGGAAGATCACCCGGTCGGGGCTGGTCAGCCGGACGTCCCGACCGGCCACCTCGACCTGCTCGGCACGCTTTCCCACCCCGGACGTGGCTCTGCTGGCCCCCATGGCGCGACCATATGCCATGGCACCGACTGTCGACGTACCGTTGACCGGTGAGTCTCGACGAGAACGACCTGCCCCGTACCGACGAGCAGTGGCGGGTGCGACTGAGTCCCGAGGAGTTCCGGGTGCTGCGCCAGGGCGGCACCGAACCCGCCTGGACCGGCGAGTACGTGGACACCAAGACCCCCGGGATGTACCACTGCCGCGCCTGTGGGGCCGACCTGTATCCCAGCGACGACAAGTTCGACTCGCACTGCGGGTGGCCGAGCTTCGACGACGCCCTGCCCGGTGCGGTCCGGGAGATCGAGGACCGCAGCCTCGGCATGGTCCGCACCGAGATCCGCTGCGCCCGGTGCGACAGCCATCTGGGGCACGTCTTCCGGGGTGAGGGTTTCACCCCGAAGGACACCCGGCACTGCGTCAACTCGATCTCGGTCCGGCTGGAGCCCCGGCCGAGCTGACCCGGGACCGGGGCCCGCACAGGGCCGCTCTCCCGGGACGTCACCCGACACGCCGACGTGACACGCCGTCGGCGCTGCGAATATCCGGTTTTCGGACCGCCGGTCACCGCCGTCGCGCAGGCTTGGGAAAACGTCTGTCACGGGGGAACTGTCATGGCGACCTGCGAGGTCTGCGGAAACGACTACTGGATGGCCTTCGAGGTCCGTACGGTCAGCGGCGACGTACACACCTTCGACAGCTTCGAGTGCGCCGCCCACAGGTTGGCACCGATCTGCGAACACTGTCAGGTCAAGATCGTCGGCCACGGGGTCGAGGTCTCCGGCCGCTTCTTCTGCTGCGGGCACTGCGCCCGTACGTCGGCGGGCGAGCCGGGGGCGCAGATCCGCGATGCCGTCGGTGCCCGCCCGGCCTGAACCGTCCGCCGACGCCACGGCGGACGATCCCCCCGGGTCGTCGGGGTCGACCCGGGGTGCCCACCGGGGCTCCGGTGCGGCCTACCATCAGGGCGTGCAGCCGACGTCCCTCCAGGTGTCCGCCTTCGCCGACCTGCCCCCGCGCACCCTCTACGACCTGCTCAGACTGCGGGTCGACACCTTCGTGGTGGAACAGGAGTGCCCGTACCCGGAACTGGACGGACGCGACGTCGAGCCCGACGCCCGACATCTCTGGATCAGCCGCGACGGTGCCGTCCTGGCGTGCCTGCGGGTCCTGTACGAGCCGGACGGCACGGCCCGGATCGGCCGGGTCGCGGTGGCTCCGGCCGAGCGCGGCGGTGGGCACGGTGCCCGGCTGATGACCGAGGCCCTGGCCCTGGTCGGCGCGGCACCGTGCGTCCTGTCGGCCCAGTCGCACCAGGCCGGTTTCTACGCCCGGTTCGGGTTCACCGCCGACGGCCCGGAGTACGACGAGGACGGCATCCCGCACGTGCCGATGCGCCGCCCCGGCCGACCGGCACGCTGACCCGTCCACCGGCCGTCACCGCCACCGGGCCACCACCACCAGGGGCTCCCGGTCGGCGGGGCGGGGTCCGGCGGTGAGGACCAGGTACCCGTCGTGTTCGAAGGCCGGTCCGGTCGAGGGCCCGACCTCCTCCGGTAGTCCCCGGCCGAGCAGGGTCGCCGCCCCGGTTCCCGCCTCGACCAGCACCAGCCCCGTCGATCCGGCGGCCTGCCGGGTGACCCAGACCCCTCGGTCGTCCACCCGCAGGATCCGGGTCTGCCCGTCGCCCTCCTGTTGCGTCCAGGTCGGCGTGCCGTCGGTGAGGTCGAACGCGGCCACCCGCCCCCGGTCGGCCTGGTTCACGGCGAACAGGACACCGTCGCGGACCACCATTCCGGACGGACTCGCGCCCGGCTCTCCGGTCTCGGCGGAGGTGCTGGCGAAGTCGAGGGCCCGCCCGGGGGCGCGGACCGGGATCTCGACGGTCCGGCGTCCCTGCGGGTCGAAGGTGGCCACCACGACGTCCGGGGACCGCGTCGGGTTGACCACGGCGACCACCGGGTCGACGGAGACCACGTTCTGCACTGTGGTTCGTTGACCGAGCAGCGCCTCGAACCGACTCTCGCCGGTGGCCGGGTCCACTCCGACCAGGTACGTCCCCTCCCCGGACAGGCACCGCCGATCCATCAGGACCCGTTCGGCGCTCATTGCGTACACCTCGGCGGCGCAGTCGCCCTTCTCCTGTCGCCAGCGGATCGTGCCGTCACCGAGTCCGACGGCGGTGATCGTCGCCTCGTCGTCGAAGACGGCCACCTCCCCGGCGGCGAGGAGCCGGTACCCCCGGGGCGGCTCGGCCGCGTACTCCGGCAGGGGTATCCGGACGGTGACGGTCCGCTCCCCTGATCTCAGGTCGACCACACCGATGCGGTCGCACCGGTGCCCGCCGTGGGCGAACACCCCGTGGTGGCCGCTCGACCCGATCGCGGCGGCGCAGATCCGTTCCCCGTCGGGCAGCGGGACGGTCCACGCCGGATCCCCGTCGGCCAGCCGGTACGCCCTCACCCCGTCGGCTGTGGCCCGCACCACGACGTCCGCGCCGACCCAGGTCGCGTACGTCCGGGGCAGGTCCCGCCGGTCCGGCGGTGCCGGTGTGGACCAGACGACAGCCAGGTGGTCGGGCTGCGGGGTGGGCAGGACCCGCCAGGCGACCACCACGCCCGCGCCCGCGCCCGCGCAGAGCAGCAGGGCCAGGGTGGCGGCGACACCCCCGATCAGCAGCCCACGTCGACCGGGTCGGTGACGCTCGGGCGGACTCCCGGGGCCGGGCGGACCGCACCCCGGGTGGGTCGGCCCGACTCCGGGTGGCGGCGTGGGCGGGGGGCCGTGCGGTACGTGCTGGGACATGGCGACTTTCGGGTGCGAGGACGCCCGGCGGCGTCATGATCCGGTGTCGTCCCGATGGTAGACCGGCGGTGCACCAGGGCCGGGACACCGAGACAGATTGACTGACACCTATCTATATGCCACTCTGCGAGACAGGCCGACGTGGGAGCCGCACCACCGACGCGAGCTGAGGGCAACTCGCGCCAGTCCGGGCGTTTCGTCAACCGACCTCTCCCCTGGGGGCTTCAACCCATGTCCACGATCTCCCGAGTACGACGCATCCCGCTCGTCGGCGGGCTGCTCGCCACCGCTGTGGCGGCCGTGCTGCTGCTGACCACCGTCCTGGCCACCCCCGCGTCCGCCCACGGTTCCGTCGTGGACCCGGCCTCGCGCAACTACGGCTGTTGGCAGCGGTGGGGTGGCGACTTCCAGAACCCGAACATGGCCACCGAGGACCCGATGTGCTGGCAGGCCTGGCAGGACAACCCGAGCGCCATGTGGAACTGGAACGGCCTGTTCCGTGAGGGCGTCGCCGGCAACCACCAGGGCGCCATCCCCAACGGCCAACTGTGCAGCGGCGGCCGGACCGAGGGGGGCCGGTACCGGTCCATGGACACCGTGGGGGCGTGGCGGACCACCGACGTCTCGAACAACTTCCGGGTCCGCTTCTTCGACCAGGCCAGCCACGGTGCCGACTACATCAGGGTCTACGTGACCAAGCAGGGCTTCAACGCCCTGACCTCCCCGTTGCGCTGGGAGGACCTGGAGTTGGCAGGCCAGATCGGCAACACCCCGGCCTCACGGTGGACCCCGACCACCGGAGGGGTCCAGATCGACATCCCGGCGAACGCACCGGGCCGCACCGGCCGGCACATCGTCTACACCATCTGGCAGGCCAGCCACCTCGACCAGTCCTACTACCTGTGCAGCGACGTGAACTTCGGCGGCAGTGGGCCGACCAACCCGCCCACCACCCCGCCGACCACGCCGCCCACGACCCCGCCGACGACCACCCCGCCCACCACGCCCCCGGCCGGCACCGCCGGATGCACCGCCGCCTACCGGCTCACCGGCCAGTGGTCCGGCGGCTTCCAGGGTGAGGTCCAGGTGACCGCCGGCACCACCGCCATCAAGAGCTGGACGGTGACCTGGACCTACCCGGGCGGGCAGCAGATCGCCAGCTCCTGGAACGCCACAGTCACCACCAGCGGATCGACTGTGACCGCCCGCAACGCCAACTACAACGGCAACCTGCCCGCCGGAGGGACCGCGAGCTTCGGCTTCACCGGCTCCGGCAGCGCCACCACACCGACCCTCACCTGCACCGCGACCACCTGATCAGAGCGGGGCCGCCCCCGGGGACCCCGGGGGCGGCCCCGAACGGGCACCGGCGGAGGTGACCGGGCCGTGGAAGACTGCCACACCGGCACCGGCCCCCAGGTCGAACCGGGCCGCCTCGAAGCTGCTGTCGTCGAAGCGGGTGACCCCGTGGAACTGGGTGCCGGTGAAGTCCGCGTACCGGGCCCGGCACCCGGTCAGGTCCACGTCGACGAGGACCGCCGCGCAGAGGTCGAGATCAATCTCGGGCCAGTGCCGCGTACCGCCACGAAGCCGGTCGGCGAGCAGTTCCTGGGCCACCCCGCGCAGCCGTACCTCGGCGGCCTGCTCGGCGGTGTGGACCCCGGTGAGCGGGAACGGAACCGGGCGGCGCAGCCACCCGCAGACCGCGTCGACCACCCGCTGCCGCAGGGCCGGGCGGTCGTCGGCGAGGGCGACCAGCCCGCGCAGACCCCCGTCGCGTACGTCGGGATCCGGGTCGACCAGCCGCACCAGGTACGCCCGGAGGTCCTCCTCCGCGAGCAGCAACCCGGCTCCGGTCGGGGTGGCAGCCACCCGCCACCCGGGCGGCCAGTACGCCTCCGGATCCGACACCTCGCCACCGGTACGGGCGTCGGTGAGATCCGCCGTGGGCGGCTCCAGGTGTGCCCCCGCGCCGAAGTAGGCCTCGCAGAAGTCGACGACCCCGCCGAACTGGGCCCTGCCGAACCAGGCCGGACCGGTGAACCGGGCCTGCCGGAAGGAGACAGACGCCCCGAACCGGGCCCCGACGCCGCCCTCGGACCACTCCTGGTAGTCCCCCGTCACGACGGCGAGCGGCCAGTTCGGATCGGTCTCGTTCGGCTCGTCCCAGGGCAGCGGACGCCACTGCTCGACGGTCTCCCAGGCCGGGTCGTCCTCCCAGAACTCGTCCTCGCCCCGCCCGAACCAGGCGATGCCGCCGAACCCGACCCGACCGAAGTCGGTCGGCCCACGGAACCGGACCCGACCGAACGCGGCGTCCCCGTCGAACGTGGCCCCGCCGAAGCGGGCGGGGCCGTCGAAGACCGCCCGGGAGAAGACCGCGTCCCCGGTGAACCGGGTGCCGACGAAGGTGGTCGTCCCCAGGAACCTCGTGTCGGCGAACCGCCCCCCGGCCAGGACGCACCCGCCGAGGTCGAGGTCGACGAGGGTCGCACCGGAGAGGTCGAGGTCGATCCCCGCCCAGCGGGGCGGGGTCTGTCCCACAGGTCGGAGCCGGTCGGCGAGGAGCCCGGCGGCGGCGTCCCGTAACGCCTGGTCGGTGCGGGCCGACGGGTCCGGGGCGCGCAGGAACCGGCAGATCACCTCCACCACCGGCTGCCGCTGCGTCGGGTCGGCGTCGGCCCGGGCGGCCAGGTCCCCCAGGACCTCCCGCCGCTCGTCGGCCGACCCGGTACCCGACAGCCACAGGGCAGGCACGTCCACCGACTCCGCACTGCCCTGCGGCCCGGCCGGGTGTTCCGGCACGGCGGGGTGTTCCGGCACGGCGGGGTGTTCCGGCACGGCGGGGTGTTCCGGCACGGCATCGCCCTCCGGCACGGCGGGGACGTCGTCGGGCCCGGCGGTCTGCTCCGGCATCCGGATCAGACCAGACCGGCGACGATCTCGGCCACCGACCGACGACGACCTGTGTAGAAGGGGACCTCCTCGCGGACGTGCCGGCGGGCCCGCGAGGCCCGCAGGTCCCGCATCAGGTCCACGATCCGGTGCAGCTCGTCGGCTTCGAAGGCCAACATCCACTCGTAGTCGCCGAGGGCGAACGACGCCACGGTGTTGGCCCGCACGTCGGCGTAGCCCCGGGCCATCTTGCCGTGCTCGGCGAGCAGTTCCCGGCGCTCCTCGTCCGGCAGCAGGTACCACTCGTAGGACCTGACGAACGGGTAGACGCAGACGTAGTCGCGGGGCCGCTCGTCGGCGAGGAACGCCGGGATGTGGCTCCTGTTGAACTCCGCCGGCCGGTGCAGGGCCATCTGGGACCAGACAGGGGTCAGCGTCCGCCCCAGCGCCGTCCGGCGGAACCGCCCGTACGCCTCCTGGAGCGCGTCGCTGGTCGAGGAGTGCCACCAGACCATCACGTCGGCGTCGGCGCGCAGCCCGGAGACGTCGTAGGTGCCCCGAATCGTCACGTCCTGCCCGGCCAGCTCCGCGAAGAGGGCCTCCACCTCGCCGGTGACGTTCTCCCGTAGCGTCGGCAGTTGGCTGCCGGCCCGGTACACCGACCACATGGTGTACCGGATGGTGTCGTTCAGCTCCCGCAGCCGTGCCGCGTTGGTCTGCTCGGTCATGACCCCGCACCTCCCAGTGCTGTGATGATCTCGTCGGCCGCCGTCTCGCCGGAGCGGACACAGACCGGTATGCCGACCCCGTCGTAGCCGGCCCCGGCCAGGGTCAACGTCGGGTGGGCGCGGCGCAGCGCCGCCCGGACCCCGGCCACCCGGTCGAGGTGCCCCGGCGTGTACTGGGGCAGGGCGCCGCCCCAGCGTTGCACGTGCCCGGCGACCGGGTCCGGCAGCGTGGTGCCGAGCACGCCCGACACCTCCCGGTGGGCGGTGGCGGCCAGGTCGGCGTCCGGGCGGTGCAACTGCGTCTCGTCGCCGTACCGGCCCACCGAGGCACGCAGCAGGGCCGACCCGTCCGGCCGACGCAGGTGCCCCCACTTGGTGGTGAAGAAGGTCGACGCCTTGATCGACAGCCCCTCGGTGGCCGGGACCAGGAAACCGGAGAGCTCCGGCAGGTCCGGCGCGGGAAGCACAAGTGTCACCAGCGCGACGCCGGCATAGTCCAGGGCACCCACTGTCGTCGCCGCGTCCGGGTCGGTCGGGGCGAGCAGCCGGGCCGCCGGCCGGGCCGGCACCGCCAGCACCACCGCGTCGACCTCGACGTGCTCCGGTTCGCGGGTCGGCCCGACGGTCAGCCGCCACCCCCCGCCGACCCGGGTCAGCTCACGGACCGCGGCGTGCTGCCGGATCGTGGCCCCACTGGCTGCGGCAGCCGCCTCGACAAGCCGACTCAACCCGCCGGCCACTGTGGCGAAGACCGGTGCCCCGGGGGCCCGGGGTGCCGCCGCCCGGGCCGCCCGGACCGCCCCGGTGAGGGTGTGCGCGGTGCGGGCGGCGTGGGCCAGCGCCGGCATCGTCGTGGCCAGGGACAGATCGTCGGCCCGACCGGCGTACACCCCGCCGAGCATCGGGTCGACAAGCCTGTCGACCACCTCGTCGCCGAGCCGACGACGGACCAGCGCCCCGACGGCGACGTCGACGTCCGCGTCGAGCAACGGGCGGCCCTCGTCGCGGTCGGCGTCCGCGTCCGGCCGGGCCACGGTGGCCACCGCCGCCAGATCCCCGGGTACGCCGACCAGGGTCCCGCCCGGGATGGGCCGCAGCCCGCCGTCGACGGCCACCGCGGCACGCCCCACCGTCGGGTGCACGACCTGCCCGCCGAGGCCGAGTCGGCGGACCAGTGTCAACGCTGCCGACTCGCCCCCGGCCGGATCCCGCACCAGGAACGACTCGGCACCGAACTCCACCGGCTGACCGGCCAGTTCACCGGTGCGCAGCTTGCCGCCGAGCGCACCCGACTGCTCGTACACGGTGATCTCGGTGTCGGCCGGAGCACGGTCGCGCAACCGGACCGCAGCGGCCAGCCCGGCGATCCCGCCGCCCACCACCGCCACCCGCCAGGGCCGCCGCATCCCGCCGACCGCCTACTCCGCCGGGCGGGCGGAGACCTCGTGCACCAGCGCGACCACCCGGGTCAACACCTCGGGGTCGGTCTCCGGCAGCACCCCGTGCCCCAGGTTGAACACGTGCCCGGGAGCGGCCCGGCCCTGCTCCAGGATCCGCCGCACCTCGGCCTCGACCACCGGCCACGGCGCGAAGAGCACGCAGGGGTCGAGGTTGCCCTGGACCGCCCTGTCCGGGCCGATCCGCCCGGTGGCCACGTCGAGCGGGGTACGCCAGTCCACCCCGACCACGTCGGCGCCGGCCTCACCCATCGCCCCGAGCAGCTCCCCGGTGCCCACCCCGAAGTGGATCCGGGGGAGCCCCGTCTCGGCCAGGCCCTGCAGGACCCTCGTCGAGTGCGGCAGGACGAAACGACGGTAGTCGGCCTCGGAGAGCGCCCCGGCCCACGAGTCGAACAGCTGCACCGCGCTGACCCCGGCGGCGGCCTGCACCCGCAGGAAGGCGAGGGTCACGTCGGCGAGTCGACCGCAGAGCGCGTGCCACAGGTCCGGATCGCCGTACATCAGGGCCTTGGTCCGGGAGTGGGTCCGCGACGGCCCTCCCTCGACCAGGTAGCTGGCCAGGGTGAAGGGGGCACCGGCGAAGCCGATCAGCGGGGTGTCGCCCAGCTCGGCGACGAGCAGCCGGACCGCCTCGTCCACGTAGGACACGTCGGTGACGTCGATCGGTCGGATCCGCTCCACGTCGGCGGCGGTCCGCACCGGCTCGGCCACCACCGGACCGGTGCCGGGGACGATGTCCAGCTCGACCCCGGCCGCCGCGACAGGCACCACGATGTCGCTGAACAGGATCGCCGCGTCCACCCCGTGCCGACGTACCGGTTGGAGGGTGATCTCGGTGACCAGGTCGGGCCGACGGCAGGACTCCAGCATCGCCACGTTGGCCCGGATCGCCCGGTACTCCGGAAGGCTGCGGCCGGCCTGACGCATGAACCAGACCGGGGTGTGGGGGCCGGGTCGCCGCCGGCAGGCCCGGACGAAGGTCGAGTCCGCAGGCCCTCGGCGGGGTTCGTCTCGGGCGTCGACGCCCGCGCTGGTGGTGGTCATCGCCCCCATCGTCGCACGCCTGCCGCACGCCCGGAGCCCGCCCGCCCCCGGTGTGATCTCCGCCCGCGACAGCGCCCGGGCTGCGGGTGACGAACCGGGACACAGAGGGTCACCACCTCCCCTTTCCGGAGCCGTGCGACACGCTCCGATCAGGGTCCCTTACCCACCGTCAACCGTCGACTCCGGCGGGCCCGCGCGAGTCGGCGCGCCGCCCGGCGGTCCGTCCGGCGGCGACATAGGCTCGCCGACATGGCCCCCCCGACCGCGTACCCGGAGACCTTCGCCCGCGCGGTCGCCGGACTACGCTCGGTCACCCCCCGTGCGGAGATCGCGTTGGAGGAGGGGGGTGCGCCCCAGCGGCTGGCCCCATACGCCTTCGCGCTCTCCGCCACCGTCCTGCGCGACGACGACGACGTCGCCACCGGGCGGCTCATCCTGTTGCACGACCCGACCGGACACGAGGCGTGGCAGGGCACCCTTCGCCTGGTCACCTACGTCACCGCCGACCTGGAGTCGGAGCTGGCCGCCGATCCGCTGCTGCCCGGGGTGGGCTGGACCTGGCTGACCGACGCGTTGGAGGCGCACCAGGCGCCGCACCGGGCGCTCGGCGGAACCGTCACCCAGACCATGTCGACCCGGTTCGGCGAACTGGCCGGGCCACCGGCCACCGGTGACATCGAGATCCGCGCCTCCTGGACCCCGGTCGGGGAGGACCTGGCCGCCCACCTGACGGCCTGGTGCGCGCTGCTCGCCTCCACCGCCGGTCTGCCCCCGCCCGGCGTCACGGCGCTGCCCGAACACCGTCCCGCCGGCACCGCCTGACCCGCGACCAGCCGACCACGACCCGGTGGTGCGGACCGGGCCACCAGCCTCACAGGTACCGTTCGGCCTCGTTGCAGATCGTCGTCATCCCCTGGGTCGCCCGACTGAAACCGGACTGGTCGTTACGACCGGCCGCGTCCAGGGCCGTGGTGAGCCGGTTCAGACAGTCGGCGATGACCCGCTTCTGCCGGGCCTGCTCGTCCCGGTCGTTGCGGGTGCCGGTGAGATCCTGCTCGGTGTCGGCCAACCGGTTCTTGGCGGTCTGCAACTCACCCCGGAGCCGCTCCAGCTCCTTGGTCCGGTCCTCCCCCTGAGAGACCGACGTGGCGAGCTTCTTCTCGACGCTGTCCAGTTCGTTGCCGGTGACGACGAAGAGTCCGGTCATCACCCCGCCGAAGACCAGCAGCAGCCCGGCGACGACACCGAGCACCACTGCAGCCCGGCTCCGCCGGGCCGGTGGGGTCGACGGCCCGTACGGCGGCGCGGATCCCGGGGGCGCGAAGGCCGTCGGCCCGTACGGCGGCACCGGCCCCACCTGCGGCGGGGTGGACTGCGGCGGCCCGTACGGCGGGGCCGACTGGGGCGACGGCCCGTACGGCGAGACGGGTGACGGCGGGGCGGCCTGCGGCGGGGGGCCGTACGGCGAGACGGGTGACGGCGGGGCGGCCTGCGGCGGGGGGCCGTACGGCGAGACGGGTGACGGTGCGGCGGACTGTGGTGCGACGGGGGGCGGTGGAGCCGGGGTCTGCGCGGGCTGGGGAGACCCGGCGGGTGGCCCGGAGGTCGGCGGGCGACCGTAGACGGAGCCCCGGGGCTGTGGTGAACCGGGGTCCGCCGAGGGCTCGGGGGAAGAGCCCTGCGGGGGTGGTTGGGTCATCGCTCTCTCTCAGGGGTGACGGCTGCCCGCCGGGAGGGTCGGCGCGGCTTTCGGGGGGCCGGGATCAGCAGATCTTGAAGCCGTCGCAGGCGGTCTTTATCGGCACGGCCAGCCCGATCCCCTCGGCGTTGCGCGCCTTGGCGGTGGCGATGCCGACGACCTCCTTCGCCCCGTTGATCACGGGACCGCCGGAGTTGCCGGGGTTGATCGGAGCGTCGAACTGGATCATCGGCCCGTTTCGCCCCTCGGCCCGCCGGAAGGCGCTGACCACCCCGGTGGTGACGCTGTCCTCCAGGCCGAGCGGCGCCCCGACCACGACGATCTGCTGGCCGGACCGGACCTCTTCGGTGGCGGCGACGAGCCCGTCGAACTTCCCGGTGGTCCGCAGGTGGGCGACGTCGTTGACTTCGTCGACCTCGACGATGGTGGCCGGGAACCGCTGGTCGGTCCGCTCCAGGAAGACCTGCCGACCACCGGTCAGCCAGAGCGACTCCACCACGTGGTAGTTGGTGAACAGGTTGGCCCCGCCCCCCTCGGCAGGTCCTCCCACGGCGAAGGCGGTGCCGGTGGCGGCACCGGCCCGGACCCGGAACACGCTGGGCAGGACGGCGGTGGCAATGGTCTCCGGGTTGAAGGTCTGCCGCTCCAGGTCCTGGGTGCGACCCTCCAGGCTCTCCATCCGGGCACCGTCGCGCCCCTGCGCCTCGGTCAACTGCTGGTCGAGGTCGCCCAGCTCGCCGGTGAGCTGGTGGATCCGCAGCGCCTGGAAGCCGCTGACCAGCCCCAGGACCACAGCGAGGAACAGGGCGGTGACGGCCAGACCACGGCCCCGGGCCTTCGGGGCGGGGGCGGGCTGCCAGCCACCGGCGGGGGGTGCCGACCCGGGCGGCACCGGG
>NZ_JBEPEQ010000093.1:0-24921 GCF_040300925.1 Micromonospora sp. NPDC000207 | reverse complement strand
GGGGGGGGGGGGGGCCCCCCCCCCGCCCCCCGCCCCCGCCCCCACCGCCCCCCACCGCGCGCTGACGCCCCCGTCTCACCCGGTGATCAAGGGGTTTGCGTCAGAGTTCGCACCACCGCTGACGCAAACCCCTTGATCACCGCGCGCACGGTGGGAGGGCTGGGAGGGGTGGGTGGGGTGGGGGAATGGGGGTGGGGGAATGGGGGTGGGTGGGGTAGATTAAACGATCGTTCAGGAATGCTCTGGGTGGGTGGGGGTCGGTGTGGAGCTGGAACAGCTGCGCGAACGCGTACTCGGCGGTGGTGCGGAGAAGTACCACGCGGCCAACGCCGCCAAGGGCAAGCTCTTCGCCCGGGAGCGGGTGGCGTACCTGGTCGACGAGGGGTCCTTCGTCGAGGACGGGATCTACGCCAACGCCGCCGCCGAGGGGTTGCCCGCCGACGGGGTGGTCACCGGCACCGCCACCATCGAGGGGCGTCAGGTCTGCCTGATGGCCAACGACTCGACTGTCAAGGCGGGCAGCTGGGGCGCCCGTACCGTCGAAAAGATCATCCGGACCATCGAGCGGGCGTACTCGACGGGGGTGCCGATGGTCTACCTGGTCGACTCCGCCGGGGCCCGGATCACCGACCAGGTCGAGCTCTTCCCGGGCCGACGCGGCGCCGGCAGGATCTTCTGGAACCAGGTACGCGCCTCCGGCTCGATCCCGCAGGTCTGCGCGCTGTTCGGGCCGAGCGCGGCGGGCGGGGCGTACATTCCGGCGTTCTGCGACGTGGTGGCGATGGTGGACGGCAACGCCAGCATGTACCTCGGCTCGGACCGGATGGTCGAGATGGTCACCGGGGAGAAGACGACGCTGGAGGCGATGGGCGGGGCGAAGGTGCACTGCACCGAGTCCGGCGTCGGGCACTTCCTCTGCAAGACCGAGACCGAGGCGCTCGACGTGGTCAAGCGCTACCTGTCGTACCTGCCGGGGAGTTGGACCCAGACGCCGCCGGCCGTCGAGGCGGTGCCGGCGCCCGCGAAGGTCGACCTCGCCGCGCTGGTGCCGACCAGCGAACGGCAGGCGTTCGACATGCGCCGGTACGTCAGGGGCCTCCTCGACGAGGACAGCTTCTTCGAGATCCAGGCGCTCTGGGCCAGGGAGCTGACCATCGGGTTCGGTCGGCTCGACGGCGAGGTCGTCGGGGTGGTCGGCAACAACTCGATGTTCAAGGGTGGGGTCCTCTTCGTCGACTCGGCCGACAAGGCGAGCCGGTTCGTGCAGCTCTGCGACGCGTTCAACGTGCCGCTGCTGTTCCTGTCCGACGTACCCGGGTTCATGGTCGGCAGCGCTGTGGAGAAGCAGGGCATCATCCGCCACGGGGCGAAGATGATCACGGCGATCTCCGAGGCCACGGTGCCCAAGATCTGCGTGGTGGTGCGCAAGGCGTACGGCGCGGGTCTGTACGCGATGGCCGGCCCCGGATTCGAGCCCGACGCGACCATCGCCCTGCCCACCGCGAAGATCGCGGTGATGGGCGCGGAGGCAGCGGTCAACGCGGTCTACGCCAACAAGATCGCCGCGATCGACGACGAGACCGAACGGAAGGCCTTCGTCGCCGCCAGGCGCGAGGAGTACGAACAGGACATCGACGTCGTCAGGCTCGCCAGTGAGCTGGTGGTGGACGCGATCGTCCAACCGCACGACCTGCGGGCCGAACTGGTCCGGCGGTTCGCCGCCGCCCGGAGCAAGGAGCGGCACTTCTCCCGACGTCGGCACGGCGTCACCCCGGTCTGACCGACGGCTGCCCACAGAGGAGGACGAGATGGACTTCCGGCTCACCGACGAGCAGGAGGCGCTGCGGGACAGTGTCCGGGACTTCGCCCGCGAGGTCGTCGCCCCGGTCATCGCCGAGCACTACGAGCAGCACACCTTCCCGTACGAGGTCGTCCGGCAGATGGGGAAGATGGGCCTGTTCGGGCTGCCCTTCCCGGAGGAGCACGGCGGCATGGGCGGCGACTACTTCGCCCTCTGCCTGACGTTGGAGGAGCTGGCCCGGGTCGACTCCAGCGTGGCGATCACCCTGGAGGCGGCGGTCTCCCTCGGCGCGATGCCGATCTACCGGTTCGGCTCCGAGGAACAGAAGGCCCAGTGGCTGCCGAAGCTGACAAGCGGCGAGGCGCTGGCCGGATTCGGGCTGACCGAGCCGGGTGTCGGCTCCGACGCCGGGGGCACCCAGACCCGGGCGGTGCTCGACGAGGCCACCGACGAGTGGGTGATCAACGGATCGAAGGCGTTCATCACCAACTCGGGCACCGACATCACCGCCCTGGTCACAGTCACCGCAGTGACCGGCACCCGACCGGACGGCTCCAAGGAGCTCTCCACCGTCATCGTCCCCTCGGGTACGCCCGGATTCACAGTCGCCCCCGGCTACTCGAAGGTCGGTTGGAACGCCTCCGACACCCACGAGCTGACCTTCGACGACTGCCGGGTGCCGGCGGCGAACCTGCTCGGCGAACGCGGCCGGGGCTTCGCCCAGTTCCTCCGGATTCTCGACGAGGGGCGGATCGCCATCGCCGCCCTGGCGGTCGGGCTCGCCCAGGGCTGCGTCGACGAGTCGATCTCGTACGCCGGACAGCGCCACGTCTTCGGCCAGCCGATCGGCAACTACCAGGCGATCCAGTTCAAGATCGCCGACATGGAGCTGAAGGCGCACACCGCCCGCCTGGCGTACTACGACGCGGCGGCCCGGATGCTCGCCGGTGAGCCGTTCAAGCGGCAGGCCGCCATCGCCAAGCTGCACGCCAGCACCGTGGCTGTGGACAACGCCCGGGAGGCCACCCAGATCCACGGCGGGTACGGATTCATGAACGAGTACCCGGTGGCCCGGTTCTGGCGGGACTCCAAGATCCTGGAGATCGGCGAGGGCACCTCCGAGGTCCAACGCATGATCATCGCCCGCGACCTGGGCCTCTGATCACCCCGGCCCCCGACTCCCTCCTCCGTTCGCCTGCCGGGCGGTGGGGGTGAGGTGGGGGCGGAGGGTGGCCAGGTCACCCCGCGAGTCGAGGACCAACCGGCGGGCGTCGACCCGGGTGCCGTCCGGCCCGACCAGGACGTCCCGGACCGCCGGGTGTTCCAGCCGCCAGCCGGATCCCAGCAGGTTCGCCTCGACCAGCCGGATCAGGGCGGTCGGCGGATCGTCCTCGTCGTACGGCACCGACTCGACAGCGGAGGGCGGTACGTCGAGGGCGATGGCCAGCAGCTCCGCCGACCGGTCCCGGATCACCTCGCCGACCTCCACGTCGTCGACAGGCCGCCGCCCGAGGAGGGTCGTCACGTGGCCCCGGAACGCGTCGGCGTCCTCGGCGGCCCGCCGTCGCCACCACGCCGGTGGGGCGTCGGCCCAGGTCGTCCAGCCCAGATACTGCGGGTACGGGACGCCCACCAGTCGGCGTACGATCCGACGCTGTTGACGTGGGGTGAGTGGGGCGGTCGGTACCGGGTCGGCTGCCGGCATGAGCACCACCGCCTCGGCACCGAGTTCCCGCAACGCCGCAGCGAGGGCGGGATGGTGCCGCGCCTGGAGTGCGGCGGTGTCGTCGTCCCAGTCCGACGGTCCGATCCCGTGTCGCAGCAGCCGACGCCAGCCCTCGTCGAGGTCCCGGATCCCCACCCCGGACCGCAGGGCGCTGCGTCGGGGCACCCCGTCGTGGAGCCGGTCGTACTCGTCGGGGACCAGGCTGGACCGGGCGAACGCCAGGGCGGCGGGGCGGGTCCCCCCGGCGGCGTCGACGGCCGCCGCGTCGGCGTCCCGGTGCAGGACGGCGGCGAAGGCGTCGAGTTCACGACGGAGCGCCTCGGCCCGACGCAACCGCCGGCCCGCCCGGTACGACCCGTCCCCGTCCGTTGCGCCGGACCCGCCCTCGGTCGACGCAGCCCCCCGGCCCTCGGTCGTCCCGGTCGCGACAGCCGAATCGAGTCCGGTCGTCTCGGCTGCGACAGCAGTCCGGTCCTCGGTCGTCTGGGCTGCGACAGCAGTCTCGATCTCGATCGTGTCGGTCGCCTCGGCCCAGAGCTCGAAGAGGGAGTCGACGAGTCGAGCCGGTCGATATCTCAGGAGCGCCAGCCGGTGGGCCACGACAGCCCGTAGTTCGGGCCGGTCGAGGCAGGCGAGCAGGGGCAGACCGACGCAGAGGAACCGTCGGCCGCCCACCACCTCCACAGTGACCACCGGGTCGGCGGTGAGGAGCACGCGATCGGGCGGTGCAACCCCGACCCGTCGGGCCACCTCCTCGACCAGGGCGGTGAGTTCGGGATGGGTGTCTGCGGTGACGGGGACGCCACCCCGGTTCCCCCACCGGGCCGCGCCGAGTTCGTACAGTGCCTGCAGGGCGAACCAGAGCAGCATCACCGGGGCGAACAGGATCACCGGGGCGAGGAGGACCAGCACCCCGCCGTACGCCAGCGGGCCGAGTGCTCCGCTGTGCCGGGCCACCAGCCAGCGGGCTCGCCACCGGCCGAGGCCACCCGGCAGTTCGTCGTAGCTCATGCCGGGGATCCTGCCGGTCGGCAGGGCTGATGATCATTGGTCGTTCGGTGGAGGAGCGCTGGCCACGCGTCCGACAGGCCAGCAGCGGGTGTGCCGGGGGCCCCGGTCAGGTGCCGGGTGCCCGGGTCGGCAGCGGGCGCCGGGTGGCGGGTACCGGGTCGGCAGCGGGCGCCGGGTGCCGGGTGGCGGGTACCGGGTCGGCGTCGGGTGGCGGGTGCCGGGTCAGCAGTGGGGGGTGCCGTGTGCCGGATCGGTGCTCCCGGCGGTCGCCCCCGGGTGCACCGCGTCGCGGACCCGGCGCAGGCCCTCCAGCAGGTTCGCCAGGGCGGCGGGTTCGAGTTGCCCGGTGAACCACTGCTCGATGATCCGCAGGTGGCCGGGCAGGGTCTCGTCCAGCCGCTCCAGCCCGGTCTGGGTGACCACCGCGTACGAGCTGCGGCGGTCGTTGGGGCAGGCCCGCCGACAGAGCAGGCCGCCCCGTTCCATCCGGTCGACCACCCGGGTGACCCCGCTGGTGGACAGCGACGTCTGGGCGGCCAGGTCGGTCATCCGGAGTTGGTTGCCGGGTGAGCGGGCGAGGCGGGTCAACACCTCGAATTCGACCGGGGAGAGACCGTGCTCCTCGAACTGCTCGGCGAAACGCGCCGACAGGCCGGCGTGCGCCTCGACGAGCAGCCCGACGGCGGTGATCCGGGGGTCGTCGAACACGTTCTGGTCCACCCGCCCAGCATAGCAGTGCTTGACAGGAGGAATATTGCTGTAGCTATAGTTGCTTCCGCAACTGATTGATCGCTCGTCCCCCTCTCTGGAAGGCAGTGTCATGACCGTCAACACCGACGGGGTCACCCGCGACTGGAACGGCCTCACCATCCCCACCCCGGGCACGTACGCCCTGGATGCAGCGCACAAGCGGGTCGGTTTCGTCGTACGGCACATGATGGTGAGCAAGGTGCGGGGTGAGTTCACCGAGGCGACCGCCACCGTCACCGTCACCGAGGACCCGCTGGGCTCCGCCGTGAGCGCCACCATCCAGGCGGCCAGCATCAGCACCGCCCAGGACGACCGGGACGGGCACCTCCGTAGCCCCGAGTTCCTCGACGTCGAGAACCACCCGACTCTGGAATACCGCAGCACCGGTGTGAAGTCTCACAACGGCAACGAGTTCGTGCTCTCCGGGGAGCTGACCATTCGGGGCGTCACCCGCCCGGTCGACCTGGAGGTCGAGTTCGAGGGGGTCGGCCGCAGCCCGTTCGGCCAGGACATCTTCGGCTTCACCGCCAGCACCGAGATCGACCGGGAGGACTTCGGCCTCACCTGGAACGTCGCGCTGGAGACCGGCGGCGTGCTGGTGGGCAAGAAGATCAAGATCGAGATCGAGGGCGAGGCCATCCGGCAGGCCTGACCCTCTTCCGAACCGGCCCGCGCTGCCTCGACGGCACGCGGGCCGGTTCGCGTTCGTGAGGTCGACCCGTGCGGCGGGCCGCCGGGCGCGACGCGACAGCCATCGTGGAATGTGAGATGCCTTCCCTTCTTCCCGGTCGGTGTTAACCGGGTGCCCCTCCTTTCACCTAACGTGGAAACCTCACGATGTGCTTTCGGGACGGCGCGTTCCGCAGGCACGACCCTCCTGGAGGACACATGGGCAAGAACGTCGCGCACGGCGCCTTCTCCCGGGAGGATCGCGTCCGGTATCGGCAGAAGGTCCGACGATGTCTGGACGTGTTCGCGCTGATGCTCGACGACTTCGGGTTCGACGCCGACCGGCCGATGACCGGGCTGGAGATCGAGCTGAACCTCGCGGAGCCGGACGCCGGACCCGCCATGCGCAACGAGGAGATCCTCGCCGACATCGCCGACCCGCTGTTCCAGACCGAGCTGGGCCAGTTCAACCTGGAGCTGAACGCCCTGCCCCGGCTGATCGAGGGCACCGGGTTCGGCGACTACGAGAGGGACCTGCGCAGCAGCCTGTCCCGGGCCGAGAACCAGGCGGCGAAGTCCGACGCCCGGATCCTCCTGGTCGGCATCCTGCCCACGCTCACCGAACGACACCTGGTGGCCGACAACCTCTCCACCAACGAGCGCTACCGGGCGCTCAACGACCAGATCGTCGGCGCCCGGGGCGAGGACATCGAGCTGGACATCCAGGGGGTGGAACGGCTCCAGACCCACACCGACTCGATCGCCCCGGAGGCGGCCTGCACCAGTCTCCAGTTCCACCTCCAGGTCGCCCCGGACAGCTTCGCCGACTACTGGAACGCCTCCCAGGCCATCGCGGGGGTCCAGGTCGCGGTCGGCGCGAACTCCCCCTACCTGTACGGCCGCCAGCTGTGGGCGGAGACCCGGATCGCCCTGTTCCAGCAGTCCACCGACACCCGCCCGGACGAACTGAAAGCCCAGGGCGTACGCCCCCGGGTGTGGTTCGGCGAGCGTTGGATCACCTCGATCTTCGACCTGTTCGAGGAGAACGTCAGGTACTTCCCGCCGTTGCTGCCGATCTGCGAGGACGAGGACCCGGTCGAGGTGCTGCACGCCGGTGGGGTCCCCCAGCTGGCCGAGCTTCGACTGCACAACGGGACCGTCTACCGGTGGAACCGCCCGGTGTACGACATCATGGACGGTCGTCCACACCTACGGGTGGAGAACCGGGTGCTCCCGGCCGGGCCGACGGTGGTGGACATGCTCGCCAACGCGGCCTTCTACTTCGGACTGGCCCGGGGGCTGGCCGAGGCGGACCGGCCGATCTGGAGTCAGCTCACCTTCAGCGCGGCCGAGGAGAACTTCCACGCCGCCGCCCGACGGGGCATGGACGCCGTCCTGCACTGGCCCCGCCTCGGCGAGGTGCCGGTCACCAAGCTCGTACTCGACGTGCTGTTGCCGAAGGCGGCTGCCGGTCTGGACCGGTTCGGTGTCGCGGCGGCGGAACGGGACCGGCTGCTCGGCATCATCGAGCAGCGCTGCCGTACCGGGCGCAACGGCGCGGTCTGGCAGACCGAGACGGTGTGGGCGGCCGAGCGGAAGCGGGGGATGGACCGGAGTGCGGCCCTGCACCACATGGTGCAGCGGTACGCGGAACTACAGGCCGGCAACGAGCCGGTGCACACCTGGCCGGTCGACGCCTAGGAAACCGCGACCGGGTTACTGGTCCCGGCGGCCGGGGCGTGGGCGGGGGGTGACCGGTGGGCTTGCGATCACGTCGGTGACCTCGTCGGCGGTGGAGTCCGCCCCGGGCGGCTTCGGCTTGGACTTCGGCTCGGCCGCCGAGGAGGAGGTCGGATCCTCGGACTCCGTGGTCCGGGTCCGGGGCTTTCGTTTGGCGGTCGACGTCGCAGACCGGGACCGGGAGGACCGTACGGCGGTCGGCGGGTCGGCGGGGGAAGCCGGTTCGGCGCTGCCAGTGACCCCACCCGGCACGGACGACCCGGCCCCGGCGGACGCCCTGGCCTGAGCGGACGCCCCGGCCCCAGCGGACGACCCCGCCTGAGCGGAGGCCCCGGCCACATCAGGCGAACCGGCCACATCAGGCGACCCAGGCCCGGCGGACGACGCCGCTCTGTCGGACGATGCCGCCGCATCGGACGGTACGACGGCGTCCGCCCGGTTCGTTCCGGGGCTCGACGATTCCGGCTCGGCGTCCCGTTGCCGGGGAAGCCGGACGGGTCCACCTGCCGAGGTCACCTCGGTGGGCTCGATCGCGGTGGTAGGTCCGCCCGCCTCGACGGTGGCCTGGTCGGGCCGGGTGCGGCCCGGGGCGGTCCGGTCGGGTTCGGCGTCGGCCTGGGCGGACCGGGTGGCGGCGCGCTGGGCGAGTGCGGTGAGCAGTGCCGAGGCACCGGCCCCGACGACGACCGCGTACGGGGCGACGAGGTGGGCCGAGACCTGCTCCGGGTCGAGTGCTGCCAACCTCGACACGACCAGGAAGTAGGCGACCGCGACGAGGAGCGGTCCGGCGGCCCCGGAGACCGTGGTGCCGACCCGACGGAGCGGGTCACGGGCGTACCGCCGGGCGGCGAGGGCGCCGATGACCAGGGCGGAGACCAGCGAGAGGACCGCGCCGGGCCAGTAGAAGTAGTCGCGTACCCAGAATCCGGGGTTGTCAGCGCTGAGCTGCCAGATGCCGAGCTGGGCGCTGGTCAGTCCTCGACCGGCGATCACCCCGTCCACCACGGCGACCGCCGCGAGCAGCCACAGCCAACCCGCCGTGGCGATCAGGTTCATGCGGGCGGCTGGGGAGTTCAGCGCCCAGAGGGCGGCCAGGAGTCCGATCAGGACCCCCGCGCCCGCGTATCCGGCGGCGACGGTCTGGGGGGACGAGACGAACGGCAGGTCGGCCGCCCGGGCCGGCACCGCCACCAGCAGGACGGTGGTCAGCCCGCCCAGTGCGGCGGCGACGGCCAGGACCGACGCCCCGAGGAAACCGGGGTCCGGTCGGACCGGGCCGGGACCCGCGTCGGTGTCGGGAGCCGGGTGTCCGCGTAGTCGCTGGGCGCACACCGCCCCGGCGATTGTCGAGGTGGCAGCGATCCAGGTGGCCCAGGCGAGGCTGGCGACCCAGCCCGCCTCCTGCGGTGCGGCCCCGGCCGGAGCCCAGGTGATGATGCCCAGCCCGTAGCCGAAGCCGAGCTGAGCCGCGCCCGCGCCGGCGGCGACGCCGACGGCGGTGGCGATGGATCCTCCCCAGCCCCTGGCCATGCGGGGGAGCGTAACGGTCCCGGGCCCGTGCGGCGAGTCGTGGTGGTGGCCGGTGACGAGAAGAGAGTCCCTCGTGACGCGCGGTGATCCGCGCTGATCCCGGCCGATACCGCCCGGGAGGGTTAGCGTGGATCCACGAGGGCCGGGGCGCCCGTTCCGAGGGGACGTGCCATGAGCGACGACCGCCGGGAGCCACCCACCGGGGACGACGGCGACCGGACCCGGGGGTTGCCGCCCGGCGACGAGGGGGACGCCACCCGCCGGATCTCCCCGGAGGGCGCGGACGTGACCTGGCTGTTCTCGTCCGGCGACGAGACCCGACGGATGCCACCGGCAGGTGATCCCCCGCCCGCGCCGACTGGCGGCGGTGACCGGGTCGGTCCGCCACCGCCGGACCGGGTCGGTCCGCCGCCACCGCCGCCACCGCCACCGCCACCGCCACCGCCGCCACCGCCACCGTCGGACCGGACCGCGCCGTTGCCGGCGACGGAGTCGACCCGGGCGCAGGACCGGGTTCCGGGGGAGACGAGTGGAGCGGCGGTCTGGTCGGGACGGGCGGGGGTGCCGCCCCCTCGGCCCGGCGACTACCAGGAACCCGAGTGGTACGGCGAGGAGCCGCCCGGTCGGCGCTGGTGGACCCCGATCCTGCTCGGGGTCGTCGGATTGCTGGTGGCCGCTGTGGTGGGCGCCGGGGCGTGGTTCGTGGGGCGGTCGGTGGAGGGCCCCGATGAGACGCCCACACCGCCGCCGACTGTGGCACCGACCTCTGCGGCGCCGACCTCGGCCACGCCTTCCGCCACGCCCGCCACCACCCCGGCGACGACGGCCGCCACCAGTGCCGCACCGACCACCCCGCCGGTCGACGAGGTGCCGATGCCGCCACTGGTAGGGCTCGCCGAGGCCACGGCGCGGGCCCTGCTGGACCGGCTCGGGGTGGCCTACCGGTTGGAGTACCGGGAGTCGGCCGAGAGCCCGGGCACCGTGGTGGCCACCGACCCGTCCCCGGGTGAACCGGTGCCGACGGGTCAGGAGGTGACGGTGGTGGTGGCTGCGGCACCCGAGTCCCCCACCCCGACCGTCACTCCCACCGGGCCGCAGGTGCCGCCGACCCCCTGACCGGGATCACCACATCCGGCGTCGTACGCCGAGCATCGACATTCCGGTAAGGGAGACGACGAGCCCGCCCACCCCGGACCAGAACAGTGAGGACGGCACCTCGTCGCCGGCCCGCCCACCCCTGCGGGGGTCGCCGACAGCCGACCCGCCGCCGACCCCGGCCGGTACCGCGCCCGGCGTACGGTCCGGTCCGGGCGGGTACGTGTTGGTATCCGCCGGTGCCCCGGTTGAGTACGGGTCGGTGACCGGTGCCGACTCCTCGATGACGAAGATCGCCGGTGCCGGTGACGGGTGCTGGACGCGGGCTGTGGATTCGGCCGGGTCCGGGGCCGCGACCAGGATCGCGGTAGCGGTGCCGAACATCGCCAGCAGGCCGAGGGTGGAGCCGATCCGGACGCGGTGCCGGTGGTGAGTGCCGAGCGGGTCGAGCCGTGTGGCGGGCAGACTGAGCATGGCCATCCCAGGTTCGGGGTCTGAGGCCGCGCGGGGTGCTACATGCCGGGGTGGGCGTACCGAAGTCTATGGCAGAGGCCCACCTGCCGGAGGCGGAAACGTGAAGGTCAGCCGACCCGGACCGGGGTGCGGACGACGGGCCGTCGAGGCCGTAGGGCCGTGTGCGGGCGGGGCTGCGGGGCGGCCGAGATCTGCTCCAGTCCGGCGCGCTGGACGAAGATCGACCGGCGGCTGACCGCGTCCCCGGTCGCGTCCAACTCGTAACCCTCGAGCCAGAGCCAGCCGTGGTATGTCGGCCAGTCGAGCACCCGGATCACCCGGAACTTGATGGGGCGTCGCTTGAACTGGACGCTCGCCGCGCGAGTCACGTGCAGAACGTCACCGGAGCGGGGAAGCACATGGGCTCCTGAAGGATCGTGGGCCGGCGGCACGCCGGCGGCGGCTGGACGGGGTGTCACATCCCGGCGAGGGGGTCGTGCCCTCGTTGACCGGCTTTGGTGCAAGCAGTGCTGGTCCGGCCGGGCCCGCTGGTGGCGCGCCGACACCCGACCTGCACCCGGTTCCACCCGGTTACCCCTCCCGCTGCTCCGGTTTCGGCCGGTGGCGGCGAGTCACTCCCGGTACGGACCGATCACGTGTTCTCGCAGCTCAGGGTCGCCGTTGTGGCCCCGTTCGAGGCGGTTTCGACGCACTGGTCCGGTGGTCGACCGGAACGGTGAGTAACCCGAGCCCTACGGACAGAGTGCATCAGTGTCGTCCGGCATGCAAGTTGCACGTCGACTTTTGCCGATGCGTGAACGGGCAGCGAAATCGATACGTGAACACGCCACGGCATCCCGCTTGAAGCTCTCGATGCAGAGCGGCACACTGGACGCCCGTTTCGCCGTCGCGGCCGGCCGACGAACGGCTTCACCCCCATGCCGCGAACGATCGCCCGCCGTTCGACGGTCGCGCCCCCGGCGGGAGTCGACGTAGGCGCGATTTACCGGAGGTAGCTCGGGTGAGCGCGAGTGTCCAGCGTTCCGGACCAGCAGCCCCTGGGGCGAGCCGTGAGTGAGCGACGCAGCCCCACGATCCGACGCCGCCGACTCGGCGCGGAACTTCGCCGCCGCCGCGAGTCGGCGGGCATCACGATCGAAGCCGTCGCCGAGCAGTTGGAGTGCTCGGCCTCGAAGGTGTCCCGCATCGAGACCGGGCACACCACCGCCACACCCCGCGACGTGCGGGACATGCTCCGGATCTACGGGGTGGTGGGCGAGGAGAGCGACGAACTGGTGCAGTTCGCCCGCGAGGCCCGGCAGAAGGGCTGGTGGTACCCGTACAACAACGTCCTCTCCGGCGCGTACGTGGGACTGGAGGACGCCGCCCGCACCATAAGGACGTACGAACAGCAGGTCGTCTCGGGTCTCCTGCAGACCGAGGAGTACGCCGACGCGGTGATCCGCCAGGGTCGATCGGATCTACCGGTCGAGGAAGCCCGCCAGAAAGTGCGTGTCCGAATGGGACGCCAGTCGTTGTTGACGCAGGACGATCCGGTCAATCTATGGGTGGTGCTCGATGAGGCCGTGGTGAGCCGGCCGGTGGGCGGGGACGCGGTGATGCGTGGCCAGCTCCAGCGGTTGGTGGAGGTTGCCCAGCTACCGAACGTGACGATCCAGTTGTTGCCGTTCACGGCGGGAGCACACTCCGGTATGGACGGCACCTTCACCATTCTCAGTTTCCCTGAGCCCGGTGACCCCGATGTCGTGTACGCGGAGAACGCCATGGGAGGGCTCTTCCTCGAAAAGGGCGAAGAGCTGAAGAAGTACAACCTCATCTTCGAGAACGTTCGAGCAGCGGCCATCGGACCGGAGGAGTCCATTGCACACATCGCGACACTGGCAGAGGAGCCGTTGTGGAAGTGGCGACCAAGGGGTTCCCCGAGGACCTGACGCAGGCAGTTTGGTTCAAGAGCTCCAGGAGTGGGCCGAACTGTGACAACTGCGTGGAGGTGGCGTACGCGAGCAGCGCGGTCGGGGTCCGGGACACCAAGGACCGGTCCGGACCGGCGCTGATCTTCGCTCCGGGTGACTGGCACGCCTTCGTCGCCGGTGCCAGGAAGGGTGTGTTCGGCCGGTACTGACCCACCGGCCAGATCGAGGGGCGCGGAACCCTCCGGCAGCGTCGCCGGGTCGGTTCCGTGCCCCTCGTGCGTCCGCACCAGCACCGGCATCCGGGTGGTCGAACGGCGCTGGGCACAACGCCGAACAGGGCTTATGTCCGTCGTGGACAGGTTCCACCCCGTCGCCACTTCCGGCCCGTGTCGTTGAACCACTCGGTACGGCGCTGGTCGACCAACCGGCCGCAGGAATGCGTAACCGAGCGAGGCAGGCGAGACGGATGACGACGATCGGGTCAGACAACCACACAAGCGGTCCGGGCAAGCAGGAGCGGTTCGGTGGCAAGTACCGAGGCTCCCGCCGCGACACAGTGCTCACCGAGGTGGTCACCGGTGACAGCGAACTCGACGGCCGGGGCATGGCGCCCGCGCCGGAGCAACCCGGTTCACCCCTGTCGTTGCCCTCCATGGAGTCCGGCCCGCTCCGGGAGCCGTCGTATCCGACAGGAGGATGGCCGATGGACCCGAACGACACACTCGTGGACCACCCGCTGATGCGGGGTCTGCTGCTCGAACTGCCGCCCCGGGGGAGCATCCCCCCGCCCGGCTGGCTGGACCGGTGGTTCGAGGCGACCCGGTCGATCCTGGAACTGCTATACGTGGAGGGCGTCGGGCGTCCGCGGTGAGGTGAGGACCGGCTCCGCCGGTGCACCGGCGTCCGGCTCCGCCACGGCCCGTTCGGCGAGGCGGCTGTGCCGCAGGGAGTGCCGGACCGCGATCGCGGTGACCACGAGCAGGCCGACGGTGACCGCCGGACCGGTCAGACCCGCTCCGGCGAGCAGGCCGAAGCCGTTCACCGAGAACACCCCGACCACCGTGGCCAGGCCGGTGGCCTGGAGCGGGAGCCCGATCAACGGATGGGCGGCGGCGGCCCGCAGCCCGTGCGGGGCGGGGGTGCGCGGCGCGGCGGCGAAGGCGGCGGCCCCGGCGCTGAGCCGACGCAGTCGGCGTACTGTGCAGACCGCCACCACCAGGGCGGGGACCGTCGCCAGGGCCAGCCCGGCGGCGGCCCGGTCGACGGGGGCGGACCCGGGGCTCTGCAACCCGGCCATCAGGACCCCGCCGGTCAGACCGAGTCCGGCCAGGGTCAGCGCGAACAGCCAGTGGACCCGGCGACGGAGCGTGTACGCCCGGTGCAGCCGGGGCATACCTTCGGCGACGATTCCAGCGGTGAGCCAGACGGCGGCGACCGTCACCAGCACGATGAGATGACTGTCCATGTGAATACCCTTGCCCACTCGGGCGGCGGGCGAATCCGGGACGGCACCCCCGGTTGCCCCGGAACCGACCCGTAGGGGGCTCCCACCGGCGACGACGACACCCGGCCGCCGGTGCGGGTGCACGACGACGAGCGCACCTCCCCTGTCGTGGTGGCCGGGCGGCCACGGCGACCAGGAAGGTGCGCTCGGTGCGAAGCCTGTCAGACGGCGAAGGTGGGGGGGCGCTCGGTGGCCGGAGCCGGTGGACGCGCCTTCCACAGACCGGTCTTCTGGGCGGCAAGGCGGCCCAGGTAGGCCGGGTTGAGGATGATGTAGCGGCGCCAGAGGCGCTTCGGCTCCAGGCCGAGCCGCCAGAACCACTCCAGCCCCGCCTTCTGCATCCACGGCGGGGGCTGCTTGAGCAGACCGGCGTGGTAGTCGAAGGCCGCGCCGACAGCCATCATCGGGATGTCCAGCAGCGGACGCATCGCGTACGTGAAGACCTCCTGGCGGGGGCAGCCGAGCCCGACCAGGAGGAGCCGGGCTCCGCTGGCCCGGACCCGGTCGGCGATCTCGACGTCCTCACCCGGCTGGACCTGGCGGAACTTCGACGCCTCCACCCCGGCGATCCGCAGGGTCGGGAACATCCGCTCCAACGCCGGGATCAGCCTGGCCAGGGTCTCGTCGGTCGAGCCGTACAGGTAGACGGGCAGCCCCTCCTCGGCGAAGCGGCGCAGCACGTGCAGGGTGAGCGTCGGACCGTAGACCCGGTCCGACAGGCCGGCGCGGTGCAGCAGGTTCAGCGCCCACCGGACCGGCTGCCCGTCCGGGGTGACCAGGTCGAAGGAGTTGAGCCGGGCGTTGTGGGCCGGGTCCAGGACCCCGGTCATCACCCCGTGCACCGCCAGCGCCGTCAGGGCAAGCGGACGCCGCTCGTGGCCGGCGGCCACCACCTGCTCGGTGGCGGCCGTGTAGTCGGTGGCGTCGACCAGGACACCGAGTACGTTGCGCTTGGTGTTCATGCCCCGGGCACCCACTTGTCGACGTTGGCCTCGTAGATCTCCCGCATGATCATGGGGACGTCGTACACCTGCTTCCAGTCGGGGTAGTCGTTCTGGAACGCCTCGTTGGACCCGATCCACCACTTGTGGTCGCCGATCCGGTTGGCCTCGACGTACTCGGTCACCATCTCCTGGCCGGTGATCTGCTCGGCCAGCGCGAAGGCCTCCCGGTTGGAGACGTTCGAGTGCCGCCCGCCGCCGAGGTTGTAGACCGCCGCCGAGCGCGGGTCGCGGAAGAACGCCTCGAACGCGGAGACCACGTCCGAGCTGTGGATCGCGTCCCGGACCTGCTTGCCCTGGTAGCCGTAGATGTTGTACGTCCGGCGCTCCATGTTCGCCCGCATCACGTACCCGAGGAAGCCGTGCAGTTCGGTCGCGGAGTGCGCGGGGCCGGTCAGGGTGCCACCCCGGAAGCAGGCGGTACGCATGTCGAAGTAGCGGCCGTACTCCTGGACCATCACGTCCGCGGCGACCTTGGAGGCTCCGAAGACCGAGTGGAGGCAGGAGTCGATCGACATGTCCTCCCGGATGCCCTGCTCGTACGGGTGCCCCGACTCGATCTCCCAGCGGGTCTCCAACTCCACCAGCGGCAGGCTGTTGGGGCGGTCGCCGTAGACCTTGTTGGTGGAGCAGTGGACCACCGGTGCCTCGATGCAGTGCTCGCGGACGCACTGGAGCACGTTGAGGGTGCCGACCGCGTTGACGTCGAAGTCGGTGAAGGGGTCGCGCACCGCCCAGTCGTGGGACGGCTGCGCTGCTGTGTGGATCACCACGGCGACGTCGCGGCCGTAGCGGGCGAAGAGCTTCGCCAGCGAGTCCCGGTCCCGGATGTCGATGCTGTGGTGCGAGTACGCGGAGCCACACTCGTCGGCGAGGCGGCGCACGTTCCATGCGGTCGACGCTTCGGCGCCGAAGAACTCCTGCCGCATGTCGTTGTCGATGCCGACGACGTCGAGACCGAGGCCGGCGAAGTGCCGTACCGCCTCCGAACCGATCAGACCGCCCGATCCGGTCACCAACGCGACAGCCACACGCCACTCCTGGTTCATTCGGAGCCTAGGGACAAAACCACCGGAGCATAGCGTGGTGCCCGGAGGACCCCGACACGAAGCAAGGGCCCCGCATCGCTGCGGAGCCCTTGGCCTGTGGTGGGGAAGGGGGGAGTTGAACCCCCACGCCCTTTCGGGCACACGGACCTGAACCGTGCGCGTCTGCCATTCCGCCACTTCCCCGTGGCTTGACCGGGAACACTGTATCCGGTCCGATCTCCGCTGTTTCCAGCGGGCTCGGCACACCCTACGCTGTCCCTGACCGTTGCCTCGATCGGATACCGTACCCAACGTCAGCTACCCGACGTGGGTCACTGTTCGGTGTTCGGTTACCGTTCGTGGCGGACGAAAGAGTAGCACGACAGCGTGGGCCCGTCCGAGCGGGCCGACGACAGGCGGCCGAGCGGCGTGTGAGCTGCGAGCGCTTCGGCCGGATACCATCATGTCCTCGGGACCCGAGGAGGAGCCGGTGAGCGTGCTGCAACGCTTCGAGAAGCGACTGGAAGGCCTGGTCGAAGGGGCCTTCGCCAAGGTCTTCAAAGGGGTGGTCCACCCCGTGGAGATCCTCAACGCCATGCAGCGGGAGGCCGAGGCGCACAAGGCGATCCTGGCCGGTGGGCGCACGTTGGTGCCCAACCGCTACGTGATCGATCTCTCGCCGTACGACCATAGTCGGCTGGCACCGTACGCTGCCGCGCTGGCCCAGGAGTTGGCCCAGTCGCAGGCGGAGTTCATCGGTGAGCAGGCCTGGACGGTCTACGGCGACGTGATAGTCGAGGTCGAGCGGGGTGAGGGCCTGGACACCGGAATGTTCCGGGTGACCGCCGAGGTCTACACCGGTGGTGACGTGGCCCCGGTCTCCGCGCCCGGCTACGACCAGGGCGGGTACGACCAGGGTGGCTACGACCAGGGCGCGCCCGGCGGCTACCCCGCGTACGACCAGGGCGGCGGTTACGGCCAACAGCAGCAGGGACACGGCGGCACCCGCAACGTCCGGCTGGTCTCCGGCGACGGCCGTACCTACCCGTTGCAGATGGGCTCCACCGTGATCGGCCGAGGCGACCAGGCCAACCTGCGCCTGCCCGACGTCGGCATCTCCCGGCGGCACGCCCGGCTGGACTTCGACGGGGGGCAGGTGGTGCTCACCGACCTCGGATCGACGAACGGGACCATGGTCAACGGTCAGCGGGTCTCCGCTGTGGCCTTGAACCCGGGTGACATGATCCAGCTCGGTACCACCACCCTGACCTTCCGCGTGGACGGCTGACCCGCCTTGCCCGAACTCGTCATCACCGTCGCCCGGTTCGGGTTCCTGATCCTGTTGTGGATCTTCGTGTTCACGGTGGTCGGAGTGATCCGGCGGGACCTGTTCGCGGGTGCCAAGTCCGGGCGACTGGTGGCCCCGCCGCGCGCGGTCGGAGCGCCGGCCGGCCCGGCGGCGAAGCCCGCGAAGGTCAAGCGGGGCCGCGCCGCCCGGCAACTGGTGGTGACGGCGGGGCAACTCGCCGGCACCAGGATCACCCTCGGCGAAGCGCAGATCACCATCGGCCGGGCGGAGGACTCCACCCTGGTCATCACCGATGACTACGCCTCGGCCCGACATGCCCGGCTGGTCCCGCGAGACGGGCAGTGGTTCGTCGAGGATCTCGGCTCGACTAACGGCACCTACCTGGATCGCGCTAAGGTCACCGGACCTACCCCCGTCCCCCTCGGCGTGCCGATCCGGATCGGCCGCACCTCTCTCGAATTACGGCCATGACTCTGACCCTGCGCTATGCGGCCCACAGCGACCGCGGTCTGATCCGAGACGGCAACCAGGATTCCGTCTACGCCGGACCGCGGCTTCTCGCCGTCGCCGACGGTATGGGCGGCATGGCCGCCGGTGACGTCGCCAGTAACATCGTCATCGGTGCCTTGGCGCCGCTCGACGAGGACGTCCCTGGGGACGCACTCGTCGACGCGTTGCGTTCCGCCGTCGGCACCGCCAACCAACAACTCCGCGACACCGTGGACGCCAATCCGCAGATGGAGGGGATGGGCACCACGCTGACCGCGACCCTCTTCTCCGGCAGCAAGCTCGGAATGGTCCACATTGGTGACTCCCGGGCGTACCTGCTGCGCAACGGCGAGTTCGCGCAGATCACCAAGGACGACACGTACGTCCAGATGCTCGTCGACGAGGGCCGGATCAGCGCCGAGGAGGCGAGTAGCCACCCCCAGCGCTCGCTGCTCACCAGGGCGCTCGACGGTCGCGACATCGACCCCGAGTACAGCGTCCGTCACGTCCTGCCCAGCGACCGCTACCTGATCTGCAGCGACGGTCTCTCGGGCGTGGTGAGTGCCGAGACCATCGCCGACACCATGCGGGAGTACACCGACCCGCAGCAGTGCGTCGAGCGACTCGTCCAGCTCGCGCTCCGAGGTGGTGGTCCGGACAACATCACGGTGATCATCGCCGACGCCACGGACCGGGACATCGTCGAGTCCTCCCCGATCGTGGGCGGCGCCGCCGCCCGGGACCGGGGGATGGCGACCTCCGCCGACGACTCCACCCCGGCCGCCCGTGCCTCGGCGCTCTCCGCGCCGCGCCCACCCGCCCCGGACGAGCCCACTGCCAACCGGGACGACGACCCGGAGCAACCGAAGCGGCGTCCGATCCGGACCGCCGCGATGGTGCTGGCCCTGCTGGTCATCCTCAGCGGGGCGGTCTTCGCCGGCTGGACCTACATGCAGCGGCAGTACTACGTCGGTGCCACCGAGTCCGGCCAGTTGGCCGTCTTCCGGGGGGTGCCCGGCCAGGTGGCCGGGATGGACCTCAGCAGCGTGCACTTCACCAGCCCGGTCCAGCTCGACGACCTCACGGCCGCCGCGCAGGAGCAGGTCAAGCAGGGCATCCAGGCCCGCAGCGAGAGTGACGCCGAACGTCGGCTGGCCGACCTGACCGACGAGGACCCGGCCAACCCGAACCTGAAGCCGCTCTGCCCGCCGGTGCCCACCCCGCCGCCGTCGAGCCCGTCGCCGAGCCCGGCGTCGAGCGGATCCCCCTCCCCGGGGCAGGACGACGCGTCGCCGACCCCGCGCGGCAGCGCCGTGGCCAACGAGGAACGGGCGACACCCCGACCGCCGGCCACCGCCGAACCGACCATCACACCCGACGCACTCTCGACCGACCTGCCGCCGGCGTTCGATCCGGCAGGCTGCCGGTCGGCCGAGTGAGCGCCGGCTGGATCCCGAGGAACGACGCGTGACCGCAGCGGCCAACCCGGTGACCTCGCCCAGCACGGGCGAGGACTCCGGCGTACGCCTGGCCCGGTCACGACGCAACTCCGAGCTCTGGTTGCTGCTGCTGGCCATGGTGCTGACGGCCGCGTACCAGGCGATGATCGAGGCGAACGTGCTGGACACTGTCACCTCGGACTTCTGGGTGCCAGCCGCCGCGCTGACCGCCGTCTTCGTCGGCGTACACGTCGTCATCCGGTTCCTCGCCCCGTTCGCGGATCCGGCGCTGCTGCCGGCGGTGGCCCTGCTCAACGGGCTCGGCGTGGGCTTCCTGCGCCGCCTCGACCTGGACGACGCCGCCCCGGCGGACCGGGCCGACCTGGCCACCTTCGCCGGGATCGGTGGGCGGCAGCTGCTCTGGACGCTCATCTCGGTCCTGCTCGCCGCCGGGCTGCTGGTGCTGATGCGCGACCACCGCTCGGTCTCGCGGTACGCGTACACCCTGGGGCTGGCCGGCATCGTGCTGGTGATGATCCCGGCGGTGTTGCCGGCCCGGTTCTCCGAGATCAACGGCGCGAAGCTGTGGATCCGGGTCGGCAGCTTCTCCATCCAGCCGGGTGAGTTCGCCAAACTGGCCCTGCTCGCGTTCTTCGCCTACTACCTCGTACGCAAGCGTGAAGTGCTCTCCCTGGCCAGCCACCGCTTCCTGGGCGTCGACTTCCCCCGGGGCCGCGACCTCGGTCCGGTCCTCGTGGTCTGGGCGGTCAGCCTCATGGTGCTCATCTTCCAGAAGGACCTGGGCACTTCGCTGCTGTACTTCGGCATGTTCGTGGTGACCCTGTACATCGCCACCGAACGGGTCAGCTGGCTGATCATCGGTCTGCTGCTCTTCTCCGTCGGTGCGTACGTGGCGTACTTCCTCGGCAGTACCGTCGGCGGGCCGTTCGCCAACTTCTACGTCCGGGCCGAGATCTGGCTCGACCCCTTCGCCGACCCCACCGACAAGGGCTACCAACTCGTCCAGGGGTTGCTGGCACTCGGCACCGGCGGGTTGTTCGGGGCCGGACCGGGCGGTGGTGAGCCGGGGATCCTCCCCGAGGTGCAGAACGACTTCATCTTCGCCGGGATCGGCGAGGAGATCGGGCTGTTCGGGCTCTCCGCGCTGCTCGTCGTCTACCTGCTGATCGTGCAGCGCGGACTGCGGGCCGCCCTGGCCGTCCGGGACTCGTTCGGCAAGCTGCTCGCCGGTGGGCTCTCCTTCACCCTCGGCCTCCAGGTCTTCGTGATCGTCGGTGGGATCAGCGGACTCATCCCGCTCACCGGTCAGACCACGCCGTTTCTGTCCGCCGGTGGCTCGTCGCTGATGGCGAACTGGCTGCTCGTCGCGGTGCTGCTGCGGATCTCCGATGCGGCGCGCCGCCCGGTCGTCACCGGTCGTGGGACGACCTCCCGGCCGGGTGGCGGCCCTCCGGAGCAGCTGCACGGTGCCCAAACGGAGGTGATCCGCCCGTGAACGCACCCCTTCGCCGTGTCGGTGTGGTGGCCATGGTCCTGTTCGGCCTGCTCTTCGCCAACCTCAACTGGGTCCAGGCGTACAAGGCCGACGAGTACCGGACCAGCGACTACAACGGTCGGGTCCAGGTCGCCGAGTACGACCGCAAGCGCGGCAACATCGAGGCCGGCGGTACGGCCCTGGCCACCAGCCAGGCCACCGACGGCAACCTGAAGTACCTGCGCACCTACCCCGGCGGGGCAGAGTACGCCCACGTCATCGGGTACAAGCCGGTCAACCTCGGCGACACCGGGATCGAGCGGCTGGAGAACGACTTCCTCGCCGGCACCAGCGACCAGCTCATCGCCGACCGGGTCAAGGACATGTTCACCGGGGACGAGAGCGGCGGCGGAAACGTCCTGCTCAGCATCTCCAAGAACGCGCAGAAGGCCGCCTACGACGGGCTGCGGAACAACAACAACGGCGTGAAGCGGGGTGCGGCGGTGGCGCTGGACCCTCGTACCGGCGCGGTGCAGGCGCTGGTCTCCATGCCCAGCTTCGATCCGAACCCGCTGGCCAGTCACGACACCAGTGAAGCCAGCGCGGCCTACAACAAGTACGAGCAGGACCCGGCGGGCCCGCTGAAGAACCGGGCGCTGGCGGAGGTGTTACCCCCGGGCTCCACCTTCAAGATGGTGGTCGCCGCCGCCGCGCTGGAGGACGGGGTCACCCCGCAGACCCGGATCCCGGCCGGGTCGAGCTGGCGGGCGTCCACCGGCGGTAACACGATCACCAACGCCGTCCCGTCGATCTGCCCCCAGTCCGAGGTGACGCTGATGACCGCTGTCACCGACTCCTGCAACACCGGTTTCGCCCAGCTCGGCGTCCGGATCGGCGCGGAGGCCCTCAAGGAGAAGGCCCGGCAGTTCGGGTTCGACCAGGAGGACCTCACCGTCGGTCACCTCGGCGAGGGCGGCCACCGGGTGGCGCCCAGCCGGACCGGCGACATCCAGAACCCCGACGGGGGCACCGACGAGGCGGCTCTCGGCCAGTCCGCGATCGGGCAGCGGGACGTCCGGATGACCCCGTTGCAGGGGGCGCTGATCTCCGCGGCGGTGGCCAACGGGGGCGCCCAGATGCGGCCGTACCTGGTCCAGCAGCTCCTCGCCCCGGACCGGACTACCGACTACTACACCGCCCGCCCCCGGGAACTGCGCCAGCCGGTCAGCTCGAAGGTCGCCGGGGACCTGCGGGACATGATGGTGAACGTGGTCCGGGAGGGGACCGGTCGCAACGCCGCGTTCGACGGCTACACCGTCGGCGGCAAGACCGGAACCGCACAGTCCGGCCCGCAGAACGCGGACCACGGCTGGTTCATCGGGTTCGCCCTCGACTCCAAGGGGACCCCGGTCTCCGCGGTCTGCGTCGTGCTGGAGGAAGCCGGCAGCGGCGGCAGCGCCGAGGCCGCCCGGATCGCCGGACGGATCATGCGGGCGGCGGTCTCCGACTCCGGGGGACGTTGACATGCTGAGCCCCGGTGTTCAGCTCGGCAACCGCTATCTCCTCGACGAGCGGATCGCCAGCGGCGGCATGGGCGACGTGTGGCGCGGGACCGACCAGGTCCTCGGCCGTACCGTCGCGGTGAAGAGCCTGTTGCCGGCGCTGTTGGACGAGCCGGGCTTCGCCGAGCGGTTCCGCGGTGAGGCCCGGACCATGGCGACCATCAACCACCCCGGTGTGGTGGACGTCTACGACTTCGGCAGCGACCAGCAGATCGCCTTCCTGATCATGGAGTACGTGGAGGGCGACGCGCTCTCCTCCACCCTGAACCGGGTCGGCCGACTCACCCCGGCCCGGACGATGGCCCTGGTGGCACAGGCCGCCGACGCGCTGCACGCCGCGCACCAGAAGGGGATCGTGCACCGGGACGTCAAGCCCGGCAACCTGCTGGTCCGGCCCAACGGCACCCTGGTCCTGACCGATTTCGGCATCGCCCGGTCGGAGTTGGTGGGTCAGCTCACCGCCGCCGGTTCGGTGCTCGGCACCGCCTCCTACATCTCCCCGGAGCAGGCCACCGGCGCTGTCGCCACCGCCGCCTCCGACGTGTACGCGCTCGGTGTGGTCGCGTACCAGTGCCTGGCCGGTCGACGGCCGTTCGAGGGGGACAACCCCCTGGAGATCGCCATGAAGCACGTCCGGGACAACCCCCGGCCGTTGCCCGGTGACATCCCGCCCCCGATCCGGGCGATCGTCGAACGGGCCATGGCGAAGGACCCGGCGGCCCGGTGGCCCAGCGCCGCCGCCCTGGCCGGGGTGGCCCGCCAGGCGAAGCAGGCGATGTCGCAGCAGCAGAACCGGGGCGGCGGGCCGGTCGGGCCGATCTCCGGCGTGCCGTCCTCCCCGGCACCTCCGCCCCCGGGGCGGGCCCAGGTGCCCAGTGCGTCCCGCCAGCCACCCCGCCCGCCGGTGAACCAGCCCAGGCCGGTCGTCTCCCAGCCGATCTCGCCCCAGCCCCGTCCACCGATGGTGGCCCGGCCGCCCGCCCAGCCCGGACGACCGCCGATGGCCGGTCAGCCGCACCGGCCGCAGGTGTCGCCCCCGCCCCGGCCGCAGGTCGCGCCCCCGCCGGCTCGGCCGCCGGTGGCGCCCACCGGGATGGGGCACCACCACATGCAGCAGCACGCTCCGCAGATGCAGCCGGGTATGCCGCACCCCGACCGGTCCTTCGGGTACGCCCGCCCACCGGTCCCACCCGCCGAGCCCCGTCGGTCCAGCTCGACGGCGGTGCTCTTCGTCATCCTCCTGGCCGCGCTGGTCCTGCTCTGCTCCGGCGTGGTTTCCTACTGGCGCAACAGCGACCTGTTCGCCGCCGGGCCGCGTACACCCACGGTGATCTCCGGTGAGCACGCCGTCGGGGAACGCGACGATCTGGTCCAGACGTCGTACCGTCGGATGGAACGGCTACTGCCGAATGACGGCGAGACGACGACGAGCGAAGGACGAGAGACCCGATGACAGCGCAGGCCCGCCTGCTCGGTGGCCGCTACCAGGTCGGTGACCTGCTCGGCTACGGCGGCATGGCTGAGGTCCACCACGGTCGTGACCTGCGGCTCGGTCGGGACGTCGCGATCAAGATGCTCCGCGCCGACCTCGCTCGGGACGCTACCTTCCAGATGCGGTTCCGGCGGGAGGCACAGAACGCCGCCTCCCTGAACCACCCGGCGATCGTGGCCGTCTACGACACCGGCGAGGAGACCGGCCCGACCGGCGAGACCCTCCCGTTCATCGTGATGGAGTTCGTCAACGGGCGTACCCTCAAGGAGGTCCTCGGCGCGGAGGGGCGGCTCCAGCCGCGCCGGGCGCTGGAGATCTGCGCCGACATGTGCGCGGCGTTGGAGTTCAGCCACCGGCACGGCATCATCCACCGGGACATCAAGCCGGGCAACGTGATGCTCACCCTGACCGGTCAGGTCAAGGTGATGGACTTCGGCATCGCCCGGGCGCTGGCCAGCGGGGCCACCACGATGACGCAGACCAGTGCCGTCATCGGGACCGCCCAGTACCTCTCCCCGGAGCAGGCGCGCGGCGAGGCCGTCGACGCCCGTTCCGACGTGTACGCAGCCGGTTGTGTGCTCTTCGAGCTGGTCTGTGGACATCCCCCGTTCGTCGGGGACAGCCCGGTCAGCGTCGCCTACCAGCACGTACGGGAGGCACCGCCGACGCCGAGCGACATCAACCCTGACGTCACCCCGGCGATCGACGCGATCGTGCTGAAGGCGCTGTCGAAGAACCCGCTCAACCGCTACCAGAGCGCCGGCGAGATGCGTGCCGACCTCCTCCGTGCGGCGGCCGGTCGGCCGGTGCTGGCCACCCCGGTCATGCGGGAGGAGGAAGAGGCGACGCACGTCGTCGCCCAGACCGCGGCGGTCGGCTACCCGCCCGCCGCC
>NZ_JBEPEQ010000092.1:0-25110 GCF_040300925.1 Micromonospora sp. NPDC000207 | reverse complement strand
ACCCCCCCCTGTCTCCGTCTTTCCCCGCGTGGCCCCCCCCCTACCCCCCCCCCCCGGCCCGGGGGCCCCCCCCCCCCCCCCCCGCGGCCCGGCACCGGCCGGGCCGCCGCGCCGCCCTGGCGGTCTTCCTCACCCCGGCCCTGTTGCTGTTCCTGCTGCTGGTCCTCGCCCCGATCCTGGTGGCCGGCTACGCCAGCCTGTTCAAGTGGAACGGCCTTAACCTGCCGACCGACTTCATCGGCCTGGACAACTACACTCGTGCCTTCGCCGACCCGGTCTTCCGGGGCGACCTGTGGCGGGCACTCGTCCTGATCGTGCTCTCGCTGGTCGTCCAACTGCCGGCCGCGCTGGGCCTGGCCATGCTGCTCAACCAGCCGCTGCGCGGGCGGGCCGTGTACCGGGTGATCTTCTTCGCCCCGTACGTCCTGTCCGAGGTCACCACGGCGGTCCTGTTCACCCTGGTGTTCTCCCCCAACCGGGGACTCGGTGAGGTGATCTCCGGATGGTTCGGTGCCGAGGCCGGGGCGATCTTCGCCGACCCGGGCACGGTCCTGTACGGCGTCTTCCTCGTCGTCTCCTGGAAGTACTTCGGCCTCTACATGATCCTCTTCCTGGCCGCCCGACAGGGCATCCCGAAGGAGCTGACCGAGGCCGCGCTCACCGACGGAGCCGGGGCCTGGCAGGCGTTCCGCCACATCACCCTGCCGTTGCTCGGGCCGACGATCCGGATCGCCACGTTCCTCTCGGTGATCGGCACCATCCAGCTGTTCGACATGGTCTGGGTCCTCACCGGGGGTGGGCCGATCCACGCCTCGGAGACCATGGCGGTGACCATGTTCCAGTACGGTTTCCGCCGCTTCGAGGTCGGCTACGCCAGTGCCATCAGCATCATCATGTTCCTGATCAGCATGGTCTTCGCGCTCGCCTACCAACGCCTGGTGATGCGCCGGGACACAGAGGGCGCGCTCACCGTCCAAGGAGGCAACCGATGACGCGTACGACGCCGGTCGGGCGGCGCTCTTCGCACCTCGTCCTGCACCTGGTCTGCATCGCCGTGGGCGCGCTCATCGTCGTGCCGGTGTGGTTCGGGGTGATGGGCGGGTTCAAGGACAACGGGCAGCTGTTCACCAATCCGCTGGGACTGCCCGACCCCTGGGTTCCGGAGAACTACACGGGCATCCTCGGCTCCGGCACGTTCTGGCGGCAGCTGGGCAACAGCCTGGTCATCGCGGTCAGCAGTACGGTGATCGTGGTCGGTGCCGCGGCGATGGCCGCCTTCGTCTTCGCCCGGTACGCCTTCCGGGGGCGGGAGCTGCTGGTGACCCTCTTCGCGGTCGGGTTGATGTTCCCGTTCGCGGTGGCGATCCTGCCGCTGTTCGTCCTGCTGCGCCGGATGGGGCTGCTGGACAACCCGCTCGGGGTGATCCTGCCCCAGGCGGCCTTCGGACTGCCGATCACCATCATCATCCTGCGGCAGTTCTTCCGGACCATTCCCGGCGAGGTCGAGGAGGCCGCGACCCTCGACGGGTGCGGTCCGTTCGGCTTCTTCTGGCGGATCCTGCTGCCGATGGCGCGACCCGCCCTGGCCACGGTGTCGGTTCTGGCCATCGTGGCCAGTTGGAACAACTTCATGCTCCCGCTCGTGGTGTTCTACGACCAGAGCTGGTGGACGCTCCCACTGGGGGTGCAGGCGTTCCAGGGCCAGTACGCCGACGACACCGCCCGGGTGCTCGCCTACGTGGTGCTGTCGATGGTGCCCGCCCTGGCCTTCTACACGGTTGCCGAACGCCAGCTCATCGGGGGGCTGGCGGGCAGCGTCAAGGGTTGATTCGTCCTCGCTGCGGTAGCCTTCGGCGATCGTGGCGCAAGCCGGGAACGAAAGGACGGGCCGTGGGCTCCGACAACAGCCGGAACGTCACCATCGCGATGATCGCGCGCCTGGCCGGTGTCTCCGTGCCCACTGTCTCCCGGGTGGTCAACGGACGCTCGGATGTGGCGGCGCAGACCCGGGAACGGGTCGAGGAACTGCTCAACCGGCACGGGTACCGCCGTCGGTCGCCGAGCCGGCGGGCCAGCCCCGCCCTGGTCGACCTGGTCTTCAACGACCTGGACAGTCCCTGGGCGGTGGAGATCATCCGGGGGGTGGAGGACGTCGCCCACGCCGGTGGGGTCGGGACCGTGGTCTCGGCCATCCACCGCCAGACCGACGCCGCCCGGCAGTGGCTGGACAACATCCGGGCCCGTTCCAGCGAGGGGGTCATCTTCGTGACCTCGATGGTGGAGCCGCCGTTGCAGGCCGAGCTGCGTCGACTCAACCTGCCGGTGGTCATCGTCGACCCCGCCGGGGTGGCCCCGCAGGAGGCCCCCACCATCGGTGCCACCAACTGGGCGGGCAGCCTGCGGGCCAACCAGTACCTGCTCGGTCTGGGGCACCGGCGGATCGGCTTCATCGCCGGGCCGCCGCAGCTGATGTGCAGCCGGGCCCGGTTGGACGGCTACCGGGCCGCGCTCGACGCCGCCGGTGTCCCGGTCGACGACACCCTGGTCCGGCCGGGGAACTTCTACCACGAGGCGGGTTACACCGCCGGCACCCAACTGCTCGCCCTGCCCGATCCGCCGACCGCCATCTTCGCCTCCAGCGACCAGATGGCGTTGGGCGTCTACGAGGCGGTCCGCAAGCGGGGGTTGCGGGTGCCCGACGACGTCAGCGTGGTCGGCTTCGACGACCTGCCCGAGGTGCGGTGGTGCTCGCCGCCACTGACCACGGTCCGTCAACCCCTGGCGGAGATGGGCATGCTGGCCGCGCGGACCGTCCTCCGCCTGGCCCAGGGGGAGAAGATCGAGAGCCCACGGGTGGAGCTGGCCACCGAACTCGTCGTCCGCGACAGCGCCGCCGCCCCCCGACCGGCCTGAGCCGGCGGGGGCGGCGCCCCGCCGGCCGTCACCAACCGACGGGGTACGGCGTGGGGCTCTCCGGGCCGGTGGAGCCGGGTGCCGCGAACTGCTCCGCCGGTGCGGGGTCGCGGTTCGGTTCGGCGTCCTGCCGCAGATGGCGCAGCTGGCCCTCCAGGTACGCCTCCAGCCGGATCCGGTACTCCCGCTCGAAGCCCCGAAGCTTGTCCACCTGGGCCTGGACGGTGTCCCGATCCGTCACCAGCTGGGTCATCGTGGTCTGGTACTGCTCCTCGGCCTCCCGGTACCGCTGCTGGGCCTCCCGGTCCAGGGTTTCGGCCCGGGTCTGGGCCTCCTCGACGAGCTCCTCGGCCTGCTGGCGGGCGGTGGTGACGAGCCGGTCGGCCTCCCGGCGGGCCTCGGCCAGGTTCTCGTCGGCGGTCCGGCGCACCAGCATGAGCATCTGGAGCGCCTGCTGCTCGCTGTCGGTGGGTGGGTCGGGCTGGTCGCGTTTGCCGTGGATGAGGCCGAGCGCCCGTTCGGCGGCGGCCTTCTCCCGACGCAGGCGCTCCAGTTCGGCGGTCAGCTCGGCGACGGTGGCGTCGTCCGGGCCGATGGTCTCCCCGACCTCGGGGCGGGCGTGAGCCCCCGGCCGGTAGGCGACCTGCGGGGGCGCATCGACAGGGTCGGCGTACCCGGCGGTGTGCAGGGTCTGCCGGAGCCGCGCGTCGACCTCGACGTCGGTGATGGCGTCGACGAGCACGTCGATCGCCTCGTCGTCGAGCACCCCGGTACCGGCCGGCGTACGGCCCGGGTCACCCTCGGTGGTCATTGCGCCTCCGCTGTCGAGGTGGGGCCGGGCAGGGCCCGCTGGTTCTCCAGACGACCCGACTCCAGCAGGTCCCGCAGGCGTCGTCGGCCCTCCCGCCGGACCGCGAGCACGGTGGCCCCGGACTGGCCCAGGTAGTCGGCGATCTCGCCGGTGCCGTACCCGTCGATGGTCAGCGCCATGACCTGCCGCTGGGTCTGGGGGAGCTGACCGAGCAGCATGATCACGAACTGTCGGTCCTCGGCTGTGGTGTCCGAGTGTCCGAGCCCGGACAGGTGCCCGTCGCGCAGGGCCGGTCCGCCGGGCCACCGCAACGCCCTCGCCCGGCTCTTCACGAAGTGGCTGATCGCCGCGGTGCGGGCGTACTGGTAGGGATTGTTGATCTCATCCCATCGGGTCAGCACCTCGGCCGCGGCGGCGGCCACCGCGTCGTGCGCGTCGGCCTCGCCCGCCCCGAAGTACATGGTGACCCGGATCAGTTCCCGGTACCGGTCCCGGTAGAACTCGGCGAACCCGGCCGGTACGGCGGGCCGGTGGTCGACCGAGGGTGGCGAGAAAACCCGGGCCAGGGCCCGGTTCGATTCCCCCACTAAGAACCTCCCAGGACGAGCAGTTGACCGTGTGCCGACCGCACCTATCCATATCTCATCGTCGTCGGCGTACCAATATCAAGACGTCCGGTGTGATCGTGACCATGCGGTCCGATCTCGCGGTGTGCGGTGGCCGTCACCGGCTGGGTGGTCGACTGTCTCCGGTGGACTCGACGCCACCGCGTCAGGGCTGGTCGTGACGGGCGGGGGCCACGGTGGCGGTGACCCCGGTGAGCCGTTCGCTCTCCGCCCACAGCCGCTGGGCCGTCGCGGTGTCCTGTGCCGCGTCGGTGCGCCCGACCGGCACCGGCGGACCGGAGGTCTCGAACCGCCCCGCCGGACCCCAGTAGCTGCCCCCCTCGGCCTGCGGGTCGGTGGCGGCGCGCATCGTGGGCAACGCTCCGTCGGGCGGCGACATCCCGACGAACCGGCCCGCCAGGACGGCGACGACGTTGGAGTGCCGGGTCAGTTCGGTGGCGGCCAGACCCGGGTGACAGGAGGTGGCCCGCGCCGTCGACCCCACCGCAGACAGTCGGCGCTGCAACTCCAGGGTGAACAGGAGGTTGGCCAGCTTGCTCTGTCCGTACGCGGCCCACCGCCGGTAGCGGCGGCGCTCCCAGTTGAGGTCGTCGAAGTCGATCCGGCCGTTGCGGTGGGCGACGCTGGCCACCGTCACGACCCGGGCCGCCGGGGTGGTCGACACCAGCGGGAGGAGATGACCGGTGAGCGCGAAGTGTCCCAGGTGGTTGGTGCCGAACTGGAGCTCGAAGCCCTGCCGGGTCCGCTGCAACGGGGGCATCATCACCCCGGCGTTGTTGACGAGCAGGTCCAGCCGGTCGTGGTCGGCGCGGTACGCGGCGGCGAACGCCGCCACCGAGTCGAGGTCGGTGAGGTCGAGCCGGGCGACGGTCAGGTCGGCGGCGTGGTGCTCGGCCCGGATCCGCTGGAGCGCGGCGGCGGCCTTGTCGGTGTCGCGGCAGGCGAGCGTCACCCGGGCACCCCGCCCCGCCAACATCCGGGCGGTCTCGAAGCCGATCCCGGTGTTGGAACCGGTGACGATCGCGGTCCGGCCGCTCTGGTCGGGCACGTCCTCGACGGTCCAGCGCGTCATCGGATTCCTCTCCTGGATGCCTCTGCCGTCGGGCGACCGGGCACCGACGAGGATGACAGGCTGACGCGGCGGGGCAACCCTGTCAACCGACTGACACACTGGGTGACCGTACGGGGTGCGGCGGGGAACGGTTTCGTCCTCCCCCGGGGGGCCGCCAATGGGTAGCCTGACCTGCATGATCTTCATTACCGCGAAGTTCCGTGTCCGGCCCGAGTACGCCGACCGGTGGCCGCAGATCGCGGACGATTTCACCCGGGCGACCCGGGCCGAGCCCGGGTGCCTGTGGTTCGACTGGTCCCGCAGCCTCGACGACCCGACCGAGTACGTCCTGGTGGAGGCGTTCCGCGACGACGAGGCCGGCGCGGCCCACGTGCAGTCGGCCCACTTCCGGGCGGCGCAGCGGGACCTGCCCCCGCACCTGGTCGAGACCCCCCGGATCGTCAACGTCACGGTCCCGCAGGAGGGCTGGTCGGAGCTGGGCGAGATGGCCGTCCCCGAGGGGGGACTGTGACGGCGGGGGAGCCGCTCCCGGTCAGCCTGGCCGACATCGGTGCCGCGGCGGCCCGGCTCGCCGGGGTGGCCCACCGGACCCCGGTGCTCACCTCCCGGACGCTCGACAGTCGGGTCGGTGCCCGGGTCCTGTGCAAGGCGGAGAACTTCCAACGGGTCGGCGCGTTCAAGTTCCGGGGCGCGTACAACGCGGTCTCCCAGCTCACCCCGGCGCAGCTCGCCGCCGGGATCGGGGCCTACTCCTCCGGCAACCACGCCCAGGCCGTGGCCCTGGCCGCGCGGGAGTCGGGCAGCAGGGCGGTGATCCTGATGCCGGAGGACACCCCGACGTCAAAGGTCGCCGCCGTCCGGGAGTACGGCGCCGAGGTGCTCACCTACGACAGGTACACGGGTGACCGGGTCGCCATCGGTGCGGCGATGGCCGCCGAGCGGGGGTTGGCGCTCATCCCGCCGTACGAGCATCCGCATGTCATCGCCGGCCAGGGCACCGTCGCGCTGGAGTTGTTCGACCAGGTGGGGGCGGTCGACGTGCTCGTGGCACCGGTCGGGGGCGGGGGGCTGATCGCCGGGAGCGCGGTGGCCGCGAAGGGACTGCACGCCGGTGTCCGGGTGGTCGGGGTGGAACCCGAGGCCGGGGACGACACCCGGCGGTCGTTGGCCGCCGGTCGGCGGGTCTCCGTTCCGGTGCCGCGCACCATCGCCGACGGGCAGGCCGCCGACATCCCGGGGGAGCTGACCTTCTCGGTGAACCGGCGGCTGGTGGACGAGATCGTCCTGGTCACCGACGAGGAGATCCGCGCGGCGATGCGGTTCGCCTTCGAGCGGATGAAGATCGTCCTCGAACCGAGTGGCGCCACCGGCCTCGCCGCGGTGCTGGCCGGACGGCTGTCGGGCACGCCGTCGCGGGTCGGGGTGATCCTCTCCGGCGGCAACGTCGACACCCGGCGCTTCGCCGACCTGGTCGCCTCCGACTGAGCACTTCCAACCTTCCCGGCCTGGGAGGGTCCTCTGTGGTCGGTCTGCCTGCGGGGCGGTCGGGGAGGTGCCTTAGGCTGCCGTCCGGTTGAGAGGCGGCCGATGAGGACGATGACGAACACGGTGCGGACCCCGCCGCACCGGTTGGCTGACAGGTGCGCGGAGTGGGTGGCCGCGCCCTGGTTCAACATCACCAGTTTCGTGGTGGTCGTGGTCAACGCGGTCGCCCTCGGACTGGAGACCTACCGTCAGCTGACGGCGGTGGCCGGGCCGGCCCTGCGCACCGTGGAGTACGCCTGCCTGGCCCTGTTCGTCGTGGAGCTGCTCGTCCGGTTCGGGGCGCACCTGCGCGCCCCGGGCGGGTTCTTCCGGGACCGCTGGAACGTCTTCGATCTGGTGATCGTGGTGGCCCCGCTGCTGCCCGGGGTCCGGGAGAACGTGACGGTGCTGCGGCTGTTGCGGCTGTCGCGCATCGTCCGGGCGTTCCGGCTCTTCCCCAGCCTGCAGGTGATCCTGGTCGGGATCCGGCGCAGCCTCCCCGGCCTGGGCAGTTTCCTGCTCGTCACGGTCCTCCTGCTGTACGGCTACGCCATCCTCGGCTGGATGCTGTTCGGGGTCGCCTACCCCGACCGGTACGGCACCGTCGGGCAGGCGATGCTGACCCTGTTCCTGCTGCTGTCGCTGGACGGCATCACCGACACCCTGGAGGCCGGCCGGGAGGTCACCGACTGGGCGGTGCTCTACTACGTCTCGTACATGGTGGCCGCCTGTTACCTGCTCACCAACCTGCTCGTCGGTCTGGTCCTCACGGCGTTGCAGGAGGCGCACCAGGAGGAGACCGCCGCCGCGCGGGTCGCCCGGCCGGCCGTCGACCCGGAGGGCCCCGCCGAACCGTCGATCCGTGAGCAGCTGGCCCGGTTGCACCAGATCGTCGACGAGTTGGAGCGGCAGCTTCCGGCACGGGAACCGGATCCACCGGAGCGGGCCCGACAGGTCTCCGGGTCGAGGGTCCCCGCCGGTGACAGGTGAATCCGCCGGGACGCCACGGTGCCCGGAACCCTGCTGCGGCGTAGACTTTCGTTGATCTAGCGGCGTCGGGGTTCCCGCGACCGGTACCGCGCACCACGACGTCGTGCCGGGGTGGACGGCGGTGTCCCGGCGGATCGTGGCGCCGACGGAGAGGCAGGGGCAGAGATGACCGCGCGGGGGCCTGCGATGAGGGACGTGGCGCGCCTGGCGGGCGTGTCGCACCAGACGGTGTCCCGGGTGCTCAACGGGCACCCCAACGTCCGGGAGCAGACCCGCCTGCGGGTGCAGGCCGCCATCGCCGAGCTGCGCTACCGCCCCAACCGGGCGGCTCGTGCCCTGGTGACCGGCCGATCCCAGGTGATGGGGGTGGTCGCCCTGAACACCATTCTCTACGGTCCGGCGTCACTGCTGTCGGCGTTCGAGATCGCCGCGGCCGAGGCCGGGTTCGCGGTGAGCGTCGGAAACGTCCGTAGTCTCGACCGGCGCTCCATCGCCGAGGCCGTGGAGCGACACCTCGCCCACCGGGTCGCCGGGATCGTGGTGATCGCACCCGTCGAGTCGGCCGGCGAGGCGCTGGAGTGCCTGCCGACGGACGTCCCGCTGGTCACCGTGGACGGCGATCCCCGCCGGTTGTTGCCGCTGGTCACCGTCGACCAGGTGGAGGGGGCGCGGCAGGCCACCCGGCACCTGCTCGACGCGGGGCACCGGACCGTCTGGCACATCTCCGGCCCGGCGGACTGGTTCGACAGTGCCGGTCGGATCGAGGGGTGGCGGTCGGCGTTGCTGGCGGCGGGGGCGGAGGTGCCTCCGGTGTTGCAGGCGGACTGGTCGGCGGCCTCCGGCTACCGGTGCGGGCAGATGCTGGCCCGGATGCCGGCGGTGACGGCGGTCTTCGCCGCCAACGACCATCTCGCCCTCGGGGTGGTACGGGCGTTGCACGAACACGGGCGGCGGGTGCCGGCCGACGTGAGCGTGGTCGGCTTCGACGACGTGCCGGAGGCGGGGTACTTCATTCCGCCGTTGACCACCGTCCGGCCGGACTTCGGCGCGGTGGGGACGGCGAGCCTGTCGCTGCTGCTGGAGCAGATCGAGTCCGGAGCCGACCGGGCGCTGCGGCACACGATCGCACCGACGTTGATCGTCCGGGACAGCGTGGCCGCCCCACCGGCCTGACCGTAACCCCCCGGGCCTGACGGATCCCGGTCTGACCGTCGCCTCTCGGGCCGTACCGTCGAAGCCGGGGGCGGTGGTATGCCCCTTTCCGGCGGGTTTCCCGCCAACTTCCACCATCTGACAACCCCGGACGGCCGGACGGGTATCTCCGGCCGTCGATTCCGCTCTGTAAGGGTGTCGACCCGCGCCGTCCACCACCACGGAGGTCGCGGCCGTTGCCGTCCTCGGGAGGAAATGTGCCAAGTACCCTGCGACAACCGGTCCGCCGGTCCCTGTTCGTGCTGCTCACCGGCGCGGCGTTGGCCACGCTGCTGTCGGTGACCTCGGCCGGTGCGGTGCCCCCGCCCCAGCGCACCGCGAGCGCCCCCGCCGACGTGTACCTGATGGACACCCCGGCGGACACGGGCATCCAGCCGCACAGCCTCTCCCCGCTCTGGGAGAGCCCCGACATCAAGGTCTGCCACACCGCCGTCGAGTGCCCGACCAGCCAGAACCCGATCGTCGGGCAGCGCAACTACATCTTCCTGAAGCTGCGTAACCCGGGCCCGTACGGCTCCGGGGTGATGGAAGAGGGCAGCATCCACGTCTACCGGACCACCCCGGGCGGCGGTGCGGCCTGGCCCGGCGCCTGGACGGAGATCGGCTGGATGGCCGTACCCGTCTACGCCGGGGTCACCACCGTCACCATCCCGTGGGACAACGTGCCGGGCCCCGGCCACTTCTGCCTCCTGGCCCGGTGGGTGTCGGCGAACGACCCGATGACGTTCGAGGGGCCGGACATCACCCCGAACACCCGCAACAACAACAACGTCGTCTGGCGCAACGTCGACTCGGTGGCCCTGGCCCCCGGGGCGACCGGGCAGGTCCGGCCGTTCGCCATCGGTAACACCCTGAGCCGGGCGACCCGCAACAGCCTGGTCTTCTCGGAGGTTGGTGCGCCGCTGCGGGCGGCCGGTGGACGACTGGTGGTCGACCTCGGGCCGCAGCTCTTCGAGCGCTGGGTCAAGGCTGGTCGGGCCGGTACCGGGATCCGGGAGGTCGGTCGGACCCAGGTCGAGATCGTCGAACCGGCGCGGGCCAGTCTGGACAACCTGCAACTGAACCCGAACGAGCGAATCACCCTGGGGCTGACCTTCACGGCGGCGACAGCCACCCAGGAGAAGATCGCCCTGCGGGTGACCCAGATCGGGCCGGACAGCACCGGTGCCGAGCGGGCCGACCTGGGCGGGGTGCGGTACGACATCACGGTGGGTCAGCGGGCCGGCTGATCCTTCCGGGGGGAGACGGAGGTCGCGGTCGGGATCCCGCGACCTCCGTCACCGCGGGTACGCCGACAGTCCGTCGGCGCTCAGCGCAGACTGACCCAGGTGGTGGCGACAGCGTGTCCGGACGTGCGGGCCCGGAACTGCACCGGCCCGGACGGTAGGACCCCCATCGAGAAGTAGCCCATCGCGTCCATCGGCACGTCGGCGCAGCGGCCTGTGGTGGTGCGGGCGCTGACCCGTCCACCTCCCGGCGGGGAGAGCTGACCGACCACGCCGGTGGAGGTCACCTCGATCTCGATGACCACCGGACCACTGCGGAAGGTCAGCGTCCGGTCGGTGCCGCCGGAGCGCAACAGCCCGGCCGAGGCCAGGTCGAGCGCGGAGTCGAAGGTCAACTCGGCGATCGACCAGTCCGGCTCGGTGGTCCGCCACCCGAACGCCGCCAGCGCCGCGTCGAGGAACTCCTCCGGGACCGGCCCCGAGTCCAGCAGTGCGGCACCCAGCTCGGCCAGCAGCGCGTCGTCACCGACGGGCGGCCACTGCTCCATCGCGTTCACCTCCGGTCCCCTCGGTCCGGTCCGCAGCGGACCGGAGATACTGTGCGAGCGCCGGACACCGGCGCAGCTTCGCCAGGCACCGGGCCTGGGTGGGGCCGATGCTGCCGACCGGCATGCCCAGGCGTTCGCTGACGTCCCGGTAGCTGGGTGGCGGGTCGGCGGTGAGCAGGGCGAGCAGCTCCTGGCACCGGGGCGGGAGTTGGGCGAACGCGTCGCGTAGCGCCTGCCGCCGCTCGGCCCGCAGTAGATCCTCGTCGGGTGAGGCCGGTTCGACCAGGGCCACCGCCCCGACGATCCCGCCGCCCGGGTCGTCGTACGGGTCGAACGGCTGGGTCCGGCGGCTGAGCCGGACCAGTCGGTGGCACTCCCGGCGGGTGGTGGTCACCAGCCACGCCGGGAGGGCGGCGGACTCCTTGAGTCGGGCGAGGTGCTCCACGAGGCGCAGCCAGACGGTCTGGTTGACGTCGGCGGCGTCCGCCCGGTCCAGCCCGTACGCCCGGACGACCGCCGACACCAGTGGCGTGTACCGGTGCACCAGGTGAGCCCAGGCGTGCTCGTCGCCGTCGGCAGCGGCGGCGACCAGTCCCGGGGTGTCCCGTGGTGGCCCGGTGTCCTCCGGGGCGTCGTCGGGGCGCGTCATCCGATCAGGACACCGTAGTCGGGGTGCCACCGGGGCGCGGCGAGCAGTGCGGCGCGGGCCGCCTCGGCGTCCAACCCGGCGGCGGTCATCAGGGCGGCGAGCCGACCGGCGACGTGGGCGGTGGCGAAGGAGGTGCCCGCCCAGGACGCGAAGCGCCGGAAGACCAGCGCCGGTTCACCTGGCAGCCACAGCTCCCCGTCGACGTAGGTGCTGGTCCGGTCCCCGGCCGTGCAGGCGTCCACCCAGCTGCCGAAGCCGCTGTAGTCGGCGGGTGTCGGGCCGGGGGCCACCGCCGCCACGGCGAGGACCCGGGGCGACGCGGCCGGCCAGGAGGGTCGGGCGGTGCCCCCGTTGCCCGCCGCCGCGACCACTGCCACCCCGGGGCGGAGCCCCGCGAGGACGTTGACCATCGGCAGGGGTGGCTGGTCGTCCTGGGTGAAGTAGCCGAGGGAGAGGTTGACGACGGTCACCTGCGGGGAGAGGCGACCGATGGCGGCGGTCAGGCTCTCCTCGTCGCCGAGGCCGTTCGGGTCGAGGGCCGCCTCGGGGTCGAGGCCCACCCCGGGGGCGGCCTGCCTGATCACCCCGGCGACGAAGGTCCCGTGACCACCCTGCAGGGCGAGGTGGCCGCTGCCGGCGTAGAGCGGGTCGACGTCGTCGGTCTCGGGCAGGTAGCTGCCGCCGAGCCACTGTGGATGGGCGACGGCGGCCTGGCCCCAGATCCCGGTGTCGCAGACGCCGACGGTCACGCCGGCGCCCTCGCCGAGGCGGGCCGGGTCCGGCGCGGGCAGGGCGGGGGCCACCCGGGGTGGCGCACCCGGGTTGCCCATGATGTTGCCGAACCCGACGAGGACGTGGTGCGGCTGCACCTTCGGCACCGGCTGTTCGGGCCACTGCCTCGGGTCCCGGAGCCGGGCGACCACCGAGGGCACGTCGGTCTCCTGCGCGAAGACCAGCCGGCCCACCCCGGCGAACCCGCGTCCCTCGGTGACCTGGTGTCCGAGGGCCCGGAGTCGGGCCGTCACCCGGCCCAGGTCCTGCGGGGCGACGAGCAGTTGCCGGGGCCGGTAGAGGAACTCCCGGCCGGGGACGATGTGCCGCCGGACGGCCTTGTCGTTCGCCACCGTCTCCTGGAACGCCCGCTGGTAGCTCTCCTGCGTCGACTCGGTGACTCCCTCACGCCCGGGTGGTCCACCGGCGAGGGCCGGGGTGGCTCCGGTGAGGCCCAGGGGGATTGTGGCGGCGGTGAGGGCCGACCATCCCACGAGCGACCGCCGGGAACACCGGCCGGGCTGACGAGGCGTGTCGGGTCGATCAGGCGACACCGGCCCTCCAGGCGGTCGACGGAACGCGGCACGGCAGCGGGCGAACTCCGGCCGGAGTCGGCGGCGAGGAAGGCGCTCCGCGCACGGAGAGTATCCCCTTGTGCAACCCTCGGTCAATCATCGATCGGCAGGAGTGGATGTCGAGTTCGGGGCGGTGTCGGGATTGACCCGACGGTGCGGGTTCGGGGATTCTCCAAGGCATGGCCGACGCCGAACCGGCCGATGTCGACCCGGCGCAGGCCGCCGTCGAGGCCGTCCAACGTGCACCCCGCGAGGCGATCGCCGCGGCGCGGGCGGTCCTCGCCGCCTCCACCGAACCCGGCCGCCGGTCGACCGCCGAGCGGGCCATCGGGTTGGCGCTGCGCGAACTCAACGACCTACCGGGGGCGCTGCGTCACCTGCGTCGGGCGGTCCGGTACGCCGACGACCCGCGCCTGCGCGCGTTGGCCCGGATGAGCCTCGGGTACGTCCTGGCGAACGCGGGGCGTACCACCGCCGCCCTGCGGGAGGTGACTCTCGCGCTGCCGCTGCTGACCGGTGCCGACGCCGGGCGGGCCCGGATGCAGCGCGGGGTGGTGCTGCACTACCGGGGTCGATTCGACGAGGCGGTCCGGGACTACGACGTCGCCGTGGAGATCGCCCAGCGCGAGGGCGACCTGCTGTTGGAGGCCCGGGCCCGCAACAATCGGGGGCTGCTCAACGCCCACCGGCAGCCGGGCCGCAGCACCGACGGCGACCTGCTCCGGGCCGCCGCCGCCTTCGGTGGACTCGGGCTCGACCTGGCCGCCGCCGACGCCCGGTGGAACAGCGGCATCGCCGCCGGACAGCGGGGGGACGTCGCCGGCGCCCTGCGCTGTTTCGCCTCGGTCGACGCCGAGTACCGCCGGCTCGCGGTGCCCCGGCCCGCGCTGCTGCTGGACCGGTTCGAACTGCTGCTGTCGGTGCCGCTGCTCGACGAGGCGGTCGGGGTGGCCGCCACCGCAGTGGCCGAGCTGCGCCGCCTCGGCCTCGCCTCCGACCTGGCCGAGGCGTTGTTGGCGCAGGCCAGGGCGGCGCTGCTCGCCGGGGACCCGGCCACCGCCGCAGACGCCGCCGCGTCGGCGCGTACCCGTTTCCACAGGCAGGGCCGACGGAGCTGGGCGACCTTCGCCCGGCACGTCGAGCTGCGCGCGGCGTACGCCCAGGGTCGGCGTACCCCGGTCCTGCTGGCCGCGCTGATCCGTACCGCCGACCAGCTCGACGCGACGGGGTGGCGGTCACCGGCGTCGACCACCCGGATCGAGGCGGCTCGGCTCGCCGTCGCCCTGGGCCGTCCCGGACGGGCGGCGCAGCTGTTGGAGGTGGCCGCGTCGGCCCGCCGCGTCGGCACCGCACCCCGCCGGGCCCAGGGGTGGTACGCCCTGGCGCTGCGCCGTCGGCTCGCCGGTGACGAGTCGGGGGCGGCCCGCGCGTTGCGCCGGGGGCTGGCCGTCCTGGACGGACACCGCGCGTCCCTCGGCGCTACCGAACTGCGCACCCACAGCGGCGCGTACGGGCACGAACTGGCCGCCGAGGGGTTGGACATCGCCGTCGGACGCGCGGCCCCCGCCGCGGTGCTCCGTTGGGCGGAACGGTGGCGGGCCAACGCCCTGCGGATGCGCCCGGTGTCCCCGCCGCAGGACCCCGGGCTGGCCGCCGCCCTGGCCGAGCTGCGGATGGTCAGCGCCGCCCTGGAGGACGCCCTGCTCACCGGCCATCCGGTGCAGGTGCTGCGCCGTCACCAGGCGCGGCTGGAGCAGCGGATCCGGGAACTCAGCCGGGGGGTGGCCGGCGACGGTGAGCTGCTGGCCACGCCGACCGTCCGGGACCTGGCCGCCGCCCTCGGCGACACCGTCCTGCTGGAACTTGTCACCCACGGCCCCCGACTGCGGGCGGTGCTGGTCCGGGACGGCCGGGCCGAGTTGTTCGACCTGGGCCGCCTCGACCAGGTGGAACGGCTGGTCCGGCTGCACCGGTTCGGGCTGCGTCGACTCGTCACCACAGCCGATCACAGCGACGCCCGCGCCGGGGTGGACCGCGCCGCCGACGACCTCGACCGGCTGGTCTTCGGTCCGGTCCGCGCCCGGCTCGCCGACCGGCCACTGGTGATCGTCCCGGTGGGGGCGCTGCACTCCGTACCGTGGTCGGGGTTGGCGACCTGCGCGGGTCGGTCGGTGACGGTGGCGCCCTCGGCGACGGCCTGGCTGCGGGCTGCCGGTCGGTCGGCGCCCGCCGGACCGGCGGTGCTGGTCGCCGGTCCCCGGTTGTCTGCCGCCGAGACGGAGGTCGGTCAGCTCGCCGCGGTGCTGCCCGGCTCGGTGTCGTTGACCGGGGCCGGTGCCCGGGCCGACGCGGTGACCGGCGCGCTCAACGGCAGCAGGCTGGCGCACGTGGCGGCCCACGGGCGGTTCCGGGCGGACAATCCGCTCTTCTCCACCCTGGAGTTGGCGGACGGTCCGCTCACCGCCTACGAGTTGGAGCGGTTGACCTCCCCGCCGGGCTGTGTCGTCCTGTCCGCCTGTGACTCCGGGCTGGCCGGGGTCCGTCCCGGTGACGAGGTGATGGGCTTCTCGGCGGTCCTGCTGGCGCTGGGCACCCGCAGCCTGGTGGCCACTGTCCTGCCGGTGCCGGCGGACCTCACCACCACCCTGATGGTGGACCTGCACCGGCGGATGTGTGCCGGGGCATCCCCGGCGCTCGCCCTGGCGCAGGCGCAGGCGGCGTTCGCCGGGTCGGGGGCCGGTCCGGCGGGGGCGGTCCACGCCACCGCCGCCGCCTTCGTCTGCTTCGGCGCGGGCTGACGCCGGTCGGTCGTCGGGCCGTCAGAACTCAGCCCGGAACGGACCGCCCCCGGCCCGGATCGGTCGGAGCATCAGCCGACGTTGGCCAGTCGGCCAGGAGGGCGGCGACGTCCACCCGGTCCCGCACCGGGTCGGGGGCCGGGGTCGGCACCGACGTCGGGGTCCTGTCGAAGCGGGGTGCCGGGGCAGGCTGGACGTCGTCGCCGACCTCGACGAATGTGCCCCGGGCGGCGGCGTGCGGGTGCCTGTGCACCTCGGTGGGGTCGAGCACCGGGGCGACGCAGGCGTCGAGGTCGGCGAAGACCGCCGTCCACTCGTCGCGGGTCCGTCGGGCGAACCGTTCGGTGAACAGTCGGCGCAGGTCGGGCCAGCCGGACGGGTCGTACTGGGCGGGCAGGTCGGGGTCGTCGGCCAGGCCGAGCCCGGTCAGCAGCGCGGCGTAGAACGTCGGTTCCAGGGCACCCACCGCCACGAACCTGTCGTCGGCGGTGCGGTACGTGTCGTAGAAGGGTGCGCCGCCGTCGAGCAGGTTGTGGCCGCGCGGGGCGGACCAGAGCCCGCTGCCGACCAGCCCGTGCAGGAAGGCGGTGAGCAGGGCCGCCCCGTCGACCATCGCGGCATCGACGACCTGGCCGACCCCGGAGCGCTCCCGTTCCAGCAGGGCGGCGAGGACACCGGTGGCCAGGAGCATCCCGCCTCCGGCGAAGTCGCCGAGGAGGTTCAGCGGGGCGTGTGGGGGCTGCCCCGCCCGACCGAGGGGGGCCAGGGCACCGGCCACCGCGATGTAGTCGATGTCGTGTCCGGCGCGTCGGGCGAGCGGGCCGTCCTGACCCCAGCCGGTCATCCGGGCGTACACCAGGCGGGGGTTGCGGGACCGGCAGACGTCGGGGCCGAAACCGAGCCGTTCGGCCACCCCCGGCCGGTACGCCTCCACCAGCACGTCGGCCCGTTCGACCAGGCGCAGCAGGTCGGCGACCCCGTCGGGGGACTTCAGGTCCAGGGCGGTGACCCGTCGTCCCCGGTGCAGGGGTCCACTCGTCGGCGCGGCCAGTCGACCGGCCGCCGGGGGTCCGGGCCTGTCGACGCGGACCACGTCGGCCCCGAGGTCGGCCAGGATCATGCAGCCGAACGGGGCCGGGGCGAGGCCGGTCAGCTCCACCACCCGTACCCCGGCCAGCGGACCGCCCCGCCCACCGGGGCGGTCGGTGTGGCTCATGCCCCGCCCACCGGCTGGTCGGGACGGCCGGGTACGGCGGCCGACCGCCCGGCCGCCGGCCGGTCGACCAGGTCGGCGGGGGGTGCGAACCGGTCGCCGTACCGCGCGGCGAGGGTGGTGGCGCGGGCGGCGAACCCGGCCGGACCCCCCGGGTACTGGCGGACGTAGCGCAGGACGCCACCGGTCCACGGCGGGAAACCGATGCCCAGGAGGGAGCCGACGTCGCCGTCGGCCTCGGTCCGCAGCACCCCCTCGTCGAGGCAGCGCAACGCGTCGAGGGCCTGGGCGAACAGCAGCCGCTCCTGGAGGTCGACGAACGGCACCCCCCGACCGGCGTCGGTGGCCCGGGCGGTCAGTCCGGTGAAGAGCCGACCCCGGCGGCCGTCGGGGTAGTCGTAGCAGCCCCGACCGGCGGACCGGCCGGGCCGGTCGTGGGTGTCCACGAGGTCGTCGACGAGCCGGTGGGCCGGGAGGACGACGAATCCTTCCCGGGCGGCGGCGAACTGGCGGCGGATCCGTTGGATCAGGGTCAGGCCGACCTCGTCGGCGAGGGCGAGCGGCCCGGTGGGGTAGCCGGCCTGCACCGCGGCCTGCTCGACGGAGGCCGCCGGTACTCCCTCGACGACCATGCCCAACGCCTCGTCGATGAAGGTGCCGACCACCCGGCTGGTGAAGAAGCCCCGACCGTCGTCGACCACGATCGGGGTCTTGCCGATCCGTCGTCCCAGGTCGAAGGCGCGGGCCACGGCGGCGTCACAGGTGGCCCGGCCGACGACGATCTCCAGCAGCGGCATCCGGTCCACGGGGGAGAAGAAGTGCATCCCGAGGAAGTCGGCGGGGCGGGGCACCCCCTCGGCCAGTCCGCTGATCGGCAGGGTGGAGGTGTTCGAGGCGAGCAGGGCGTCGGCGGCCACCACCGGGGCGACCTCGGTCAGGACCCGTTGCTTGAGGGCCGGGTCCTCGAAGACCGCCTCGATCACCGCGTCCGCCCCGGCGAGGGCGTCCAGCCCGGCGGTGGTGGTGATCCGGGCCAGCACCGCCGTGGCGTCGGCCTCGGTGACCCGACCCCTGCCCACCGCCCGGGTCAGGAGCCGTTCGGCGTGGTCACGGGCCTTCGCGGCGGCCTCCTCGGAGACGTCGCGGACCACCACGTCCAGACCGGCGCGGGCGCAGGCGTACGCGATGCCCGCGCCCATCATCCCGGCACCGAGTACGGCGACCCTGCGTACCGGGGCGACGTCGGCTGCGTCGGGTCGGGCCGCCCCGCCCTCGACGGCCCGCAGGTCGACGTGGAACGCCCCGATCATGTTCTTGGCGACCTGCCCGGTGAGGAGCCGGACCAGGTGTCGGGTCTCCACTGTCAGTGCGGTCTCCAGGTCGACCTGGGCGCCCTCGACGGCGGTGGCCAGGATCGCCTCGGGGGCGGGCAGTCGGGCTCCCTTGAGCCGTCGGCGCAGGGTCGCCGGGAAGGCGGGCAGCTGGGCGGCCAGCTCTCTGCCGGCCGGGGTTCCGCCGGGCATCCGGTATCCGGGGCGGTCCCACGGCTGGGCCGGGTCGGGGTTCGCCGCGATCCTGGCCCGGGCTCGGGCCAGCAGCTCCTCCTCGGTGGCGACGACCTCGTCGACCAGCCCGGCGGCCAGGGCGTCGGCCGGTCGCATCCGGCGTCCGGTGAGCAGGACGGTGGTCAGGGCCGGGGCCAGGCCGAGCATCCGGACCGTCCGGGTGATCCCGCCCGCCCCGGGGAGCACCCCGAGGTTCACCTCCGGGAGCCCCAGCCGGGAGTCGGGGGCGTCCAGGGCGATCCGGTGGTGGCAGGCCAGGGCGATCTCCAGACCGCCACCGAGGGCGGTCCCGTTGATCGCCGCCACGACCGGTCGGCCCAGGGTCTCCAACCGGCGCAGGTCCCGTTTGACGGTGGTGAGCAGTTCGGCCAGGGCGGGGGCGTCGGCCGGGGTGGCCCGGCCCAGCTCGTCGAGATCACCACCGGCGACGAAGGTCTTCTTGGCGCTGGTCAGGACGACCCCGGTCAGGTCGTCGCGGTCGGCTTCGAGGCGGTCCACGGCGGCTGTCATGGCGGCGGCGTACGCCCGGTCCATGGTGTTCGCCGACTGGCCGGGGGCGTCGAAGGTGAGGGTGACGACGCCGTCGGCGTCGCTGTCGTACCTGATGGTGTCGGTCATCGGGTTTCCTTCCGCCCTCAGCAGCGCTCGATCACGGTGGCGACGCCCATGCCGCCGCCGATGCACAGGGTCACCACGGCCCGGCGCAGGTCGCGGCGTTCGAGTTCGTCGAGGGCGGTGCCGAGCAGCATCGCCCCGGTGGCGCCGAGGGGGTGCCCCAACGCGATCGCGCCGCCGTTGACGTTCACCGTGTCGGGATCGAGGTCGAGGTCGCGGACGTACTTGAGGACCACCGCGGCGAACGCCTCGTTGATCTCGAACAGGTCGATGTCGGTGGTGGTCAGCCCGGCCACCGCGAGGGCCTTGCGGGTGGCCGGGGTCGGCCCGGTCAACATCAGGGTGGGGTCGGCGCCGCTGACCGCCGTGGCGACGATCCGGGCGCGGGGGGTGAGCCCCAGCTCCGCGCCGACGGTGTCGGAGCCGATCAGGACCAGGGCGGCCCCGTCGACGATCCCGGAGGAGTTCCCGGCGTGGTGGACGTGGTCGATCGCCTCCAGCCAGTGGAAGCGTTGCAACGCCACGGCGTCGAAGCCGCCCGCCTCGCCGATCGTGGCGAACGCCGGCTTGAGCGCGGCCAGGCCCGCCCTGGTGGTCTGCGGCCGGGGATGCTCGTCGACGGCGAGGATCTCCAGTCCGGACCGGTCGCGGACGGGGACCACGGAGCGGGTGAAGTGGCCGTCGCGCAGCGCCGTGGCCGCCCGGCCCTGCGAGCGCAACGCGTAGGAGTCCACGTCGTCGCGGGTGAAGCCCTCGACGGTGGCGATCAGGTCGGCGCTGATTCCCTGCGGAACGAAGGAGGTGGCCAGGGCGGTCTCCGGGTCGCTGACCCAGGCGCCGCCGTCGGCGCCCATCGGCACCCGGGACATCGACTCCACCCCGCCGGCCAGCAGCAGGTGTTCCCAGCCGGAGCGGATCCGGGCGGCGGCCAGGTTGACCGCCTCCAACCCGGAGGCGCAGAACCGGTTGAGCTGCACCCCACCGGTGTGGTCGGGGAGCCCGGCCAACAACGCCGCCGCCCGGGCCAGGTCGCCGCCCTGCTCGCCGATCGGGGTGACGATGCCCAGCAGCAGGTCCTCCAGGCGCTGCGGGTCGAGCCCGGGGTGTCGTTCGCGGAGCGCGTCGATCAGGCCGACCACCAGGCTGATTGGTTTGACGCCGTGCAGCGCCCCGGTGTCGCGGCCCCGACCACGGGGGGTTCGGACCGCGTCGTAGACGTACGCCTGGCCGTCAGAGGGCACGGGCGATCAACTCCTTCATGATCTCGTTGGTGCCGCCGTAGATCTTCTGCGCGCGGGCGTCGACGTACATGCCGGAGATCGGGTACTCGGTGGTGAAACCGTATCCGCCGAACAGTTGCAGGCACCTGTCCGTCACCTCGCACTGCCCCTCGGTCAGCCACGACTTCGCCATCGCCGCCGTCGCCACGTCCAACTCGCCCCGGGTGTGCCGGGCGACGCAGTCGTCGAGGAAGATCCGGGCCACCCGGGTCCGGGTGGCGCACTCGGCGAGCACCATCCGGGTGTTCTGGTGCCTGATCAGCGGCCTGCCGAAGGCGGTGCGCTCCTTGGCGTACGCGGTGGTCATCTCGACGGCCCGTTGCATCACGGCGACCGCCCCGACGCCGATGACCAGGCGTTCCTGCGGGAGCTGCTGCATCATCTGGACGAAGCCGAGCCCCTCGGCGTCGCCGAGCAGGTTGCCCGCCGGCACCCGCAGGTCGTCGAAGAACAGCTCGGCGGTGTCGTTGCCGTGCAGGCCGATCTTGGACAGGAGTCGTCCCCGGCGGAACCCGTCCGGGTCGCCGCCGACCTCGCAGACCAGCAGGGAGATGCCGGCCGCTCCCTGGTCGGGGTCGGTCTTGACGGCGAGCAGGAGCAGGTCGGCCAGTCCGCCGTTGCTGATGAACGTCTTCGCCCCGGTGACCCGGTAGTGGTCTCCGTCGCGGACCGCCCGGGTCCGCATCGCCTGGAGGTCGGAGCCGCCGTCGGGCTCGGTCATCGCTATCGCCCCGACGAGGTCCCCCCGGCACAGGCCGGGCAGCCACCGCTGCTTCTGCTCCTCGCTGCCGTGCGCGACGAGGTAGCCGGTGACGATGCCACTGTGGACGGCCAGTCCGAGGGTGCTCTCTCCGCAGTGGGCCTGTTCGTGGAGGAGGACCGCCTCGTGGGTGAACCCGCCGCCTCCGCCGCCGTACGCCTCGGGGACCGAGAGGCCGAGCAGGCCCAGTTCGCCGGCGCGTCGGTAGTGCTCCCGGTCGGGGTGCCCCTGGGCGGTCAGCCGTGCGGTGTGCGGCAGGACCTCCCGGGTGAAGAAGGAGCGGGCCAGGTCGGCGAGGTCGGTGTGCTCGGGCTCGTGCCAGGGCGGGGTGTAGTCGGCGAGTCCAGGCGTCGGCATGGATACACCCTCACCTGCTGTTGGCGAGCTGTCAACAACTCTCGATCATCAGTCGGGCGCAGACCTGCGGGGCGTCCCCGTCGGGCCAGCTCCAGGGCGATCCCCCCGCCGAGGGAGTTCCCGGCCACCTCGACCCGGCCCAGGCCGAGGGAGTCGAGGAAGACGGCCACCCGGTCGGCGAGGTGGGGCACCGAACCGGGGGTCGGGTGTGGACCCGGGTGGGGTGGCCAGGGCGGTGTCGCGCCGAATCCGGGCAGGTCCAGGGCGATGACGTCGCGGTGTCGGGCCAGGTCGGCCACCACCGGCCGCCACACCTGCCAGTGGCTGCCGAGGCCGTGGATCAGCACCAGGGGCGGGCCGTCGCCGCACCGGTGGTGGGCGAGCCTTGTCGGGTCGGTGGGGTCCACCCGGTCAGCCTGGCACGGGCCACCCGGTCGGGGACAGCGGCTGTTGACAGGCCGACAACAGAGGTGTCACCGTACGCCATGGCGGACGACTACGACGTCGTGATCATCGGTTCCGGGTTCGGCGGCAGTGTCAGCGCCCTCCGGTTGACCGAGAAGGGTTACCGGGTCGGTGTCCTGGAGGCGGGGCGACGCTTCACCGACGAGGAGTTCCCGCAGACCTCGTGGCGGCTGCGCCGCTACCTCTACGCCCCCGCCCTCGGCTGCTACGGACTGCTGCGGATCAGCCTGCTCCGCCACGCGATGGTGCTCTCCGGAGCCGGGGTCGGCGGGGGCTCCCTCGGCTACGCCAACACCCTCTACGAGCCGCCGTCGGCGTTCTTCACCGACCCGCAGTGGGCCTCGGTCACCGACTGGGCGGCCGAACTCGCCCCCTGGTACGACCAGGCGAAACGGATGCTCGGGGTGACCGTCAACCCGGTCACCACCACCGCCGACCGGGCCCTGCGGGCCGTCGCCGACGACCTCGGGGTGGGGCACACGTACCGGCGTACCCCTGTCGGGGTGCTCTTCGGGGACACGCCGGGGGAGTCGGTCGCGGACCCCTACTTCGGCGGGGCCGGGCCGACCCGGCGGACCTGCACCCTCTGCGGGGCGTGCCTGACCGGGTGCCGACAGGGCGCGAAGAACACGCTCGTGAAGAACTACCTGTACCTGGCCGAGGCGGCCGGGGCGGTGGTCCACCCGATGACCACCGTCACCGCCGTCCGCCCCCTGCCCACCGGCGGGTACGCCGTCGACACCCGCCGGACCGGGGGACGGCTGCGCCCCCGACGACGCCGGTTCACCGCCGGTCAGGTGATCTTCGCGGCCGGGGCGCTGGGCACCCAGCGGCTGCTGCACCGGCTCCGTGACCGGGGGGTCCTCCCGGAGGTCTCGCCCCGACTGGGCGAGCTGAGCCGGACCAACTCCGAGTCGATCCTCGGGGCCCGGACCCGCCGCCGCGACGTCGACTTCAGCCACGGCGTGGCGATCACCTCGTCGATCCACCCCGATCCGGTGACCCACGTCGAGCCGGTCCGGTACGGCCGGGGCAGCAACCTGCTCGGGTTGTTGGCCACCGTCCTCGTCGACGACCCCGGCGGTCGACCCCGGTGGGTCGCCGGGCTGCGGGAACTCGCCCGCAACTGGCGTGACCTGCGGCTGCTGGCCTGGCCGGGCCGCTGGTCGGAGCAGAGCATCGTGCTCCTGGCGATGCAGCCCCTGGACAACTCGATCACCCTGCACACCGTACGGGGATGGTTCGGTCGCCGCCGGTTGACGAGCCGCCAGGGGATCGGGGAACCCAACCCGGTCTGGGTTCCGGCGGCCCACGACGTCGCCCGTCGCCTCGCCGAGCGGATCGACGGCGTGCCGACGGGGGCGGTCACCGAGTTGGTGGGGCGGCCGGTCACCGGGCACTTCATCGGCGGGTGCCCGATCGGCCCGGACCCCACCGCCGGGGTGATCGACCCCTACCACCGCCTGTACGGCCATCCCGGGCTGCACGTCGTCGACGGCTCGGCGGTCGCGGCGAACCTGGGGGTCAACCCGTCGTTGACCATCACCGCCCTGGCCGAGCGGGCGATGTCGATGTGGCCGCAGGCCGGTGACCCCGATCCCCGGCCGGGCCTGGGGCAGGGGTACCGTCCGGTCGACCCGGTCGCGCCCCGGTCTCCGGCAGTTCCGGCCGACGCCCCGGCAGCCGCTGCGACCAGGCCGATAGGGTCGACCGGATGAGTGTGGACACACAGGCCCGTCGACGACGACTGGAGCCGGACGCCCGGCGTGGGCAGATCCTCGCCTGCGCGGTACGACTCTTCGGTGAGCGCCCGTACGTGGACGTGTCGACCACCGACGTGGCCCGGGAGGCCGGCGTCGCCCGGGGGTTGATCAACCACTACTTCGGCACCAAGAAGAACCTCTACCTGGAGGTCATCCGGGTGATGGTCACGGTGCCCGAGGTGGCCGTCGCACAGTTGCCGGTGGGGGACCGGCGTACCCGGGTGGAGGCCAGCGTCGTCTGGTTCCTCGACACCGTCTCCCGGCACCGGACGTCCTGGCTGGCGGCGGTGACCGTCGGCGGGATGAGCCACGACCAGGACGTGGCCCGGGTGCTGCGGGAGGCCGAGGAGGTGGCGGCCGACAGCGTGCTCGTCGCGGTCGGGCTGGCCGACGTCACCGCCCACCGCGAGGAGCTGCGCGGCATGATCCGGGCGTACGGGGCGCTCGCCACCGCCGCCGCCCGGGAGTGGCTCCAGCGCGACGCTCTCGACCGCGACCAGGTGCACCTGCTGCTGACCACCACCCTGGTGACCATCGTGGAGCAGGTCTTCCCCGCCGTGGTCGAGGCCACCGAGGCGGTGTCGGCCGGAGACTGACCCGAGTGGACTGTTGGCGGGATGCCAACAGGTTGCTAGCGTCACCGCATGACTGGTCGTCGACCCCGGATCGTGATCATCGGCTCCGGGTTCGGTGGGATCGCCGTCGCCGCCGCCCTGCTCCGGGCCGGCTTCGACGACCTCCTCCTGCTCGAACGGGCCGACGACGTCGGCGGGGTGTGGCGGGACAACACCTACCCGGGATGCTCCTGCGACATCCCCGCGCCGCTGTACTCGTACTCCTTCGCCCTGAACCCGCACTGGTCGCGGCGCTTCCCGCCGCACGCGGAGATCCTCGGCTACCTGCGCCGGTGCGCCGACGACCTGGGGGTGACACCCCGGGTCCGACTCGGCGTGGAGGTCGCCGACGCCACCTGGGACCCCGACGCGACCCGGTGGCGGATCCGGACCACCGCCGGGGAGGAGATCACCGCCGACGTCCTCGTCCCGGCGGTGGGGCAGCTGTCCCGGCCGCTGGTGCCGACCCTGCCCGGGGCGGACCGGTTCGGCGGGACCGCCCTGCACACCGCCCGGTGGGACCCGACAGTCGACCTGGACGACACCCGGGTCGCCGTCGTCGGCACCGGGGCCAGTGCGATCCAGTTCGTTCCGGCCGTCGCCGACCGAGCCGCGCAGGTCACCGTCTTCCAGCGCAGCGCCCCCTGGACCCTGCCCCGCCCCGACCGCCGGTACGGCCCGCTGCGGCAGGCCGTCCACCGCCGGTGGCCGGCCCTGATGCGGCTGCCCCGAGCCGGGGTGTGGGCGATGACCCTGGTCGCCG